>JANNUK010000388.1:0-2277 GCA_031395155.1 Chloroflexota bacterium
GGATAGGCGAGGACCGTGTACCCGGCGCCTTCGAGCACACGCGTGCCGAGCCGACGCAGGGCGGGCTCGTCCTCGACCAGCAGGATGGTTCCGCCAGCGCGGGTCGTCGGCAGCACAGGTCGCGACTCGGGGGCATCGGTCTCGACGGGTTCGACCTGGGGCAGGAGGACCTCGAACGTCGTCCCGTGCCCCGGCTCGGAACGCACGGTGATGGCACCACCCTATTGGGCGACGATCCCATGGGTCGTCGCCAGGCCGAGCCCTGTGCCCTGTCCGGGCGCCTTGGTGGTGACGAATGGTTCGAAGATATGCTCCCGGACGTCGGGGTCGATGCCGGTCCCGCTGTCGGTGACCGCCAGTGCCGCGACCCGATGGTCGCCCTCGACCGCCAGCCCGGGGTCGATGTCGATCCATAGACAGGCCGCGGTCCCGATCGTGACGGTGCCGCCCGATGGCATGGCGTCGCGGGCATTCACCACGAGGTTGACGATGACCTGGCCGAGGAGTGCCGCGTCGACGCGGACCCAGCCGGCGTCGTCGTCGAGGTCGGTGACAAGCGTGATCCGCTCTCCGATCAGCCGACGCAGCATCGGCTCGACACCGTGAACGATCGCATTCAACTCGACGTCGCGCGGCTCGAGGACGCTCCGTCGCGCGAAACCGAGCAGCTGACGGGTCAGCTCGGCGGCTCGATCGGCGGCGCTGAGAACGGCGTCGACGCTCGATCGGGCCCCTTCCGCATCCGGAGGAAGCGAATCGATCAATTGCGCCGCGTATCCGGTGATGACCGTGAGCAGGTTGTTGAAGTCATGGGCGACGCCGCCGGCGAGGCGACCGATGCTCTCCATTCGCTGTGCCTCGAGCAGTTCTCGGCGATGCGCGGCCAGCGCCATCGAGGCGGCGACCCGGTCGGCGACCACCTGCATCGACGCCAGGTCGCCCGCCTCGAGCGGGACCCTGCTCTCGACGTTGAGCACGCCGAGCAGCCGGTTTTCGGCCAGCAGCGGGACCTGGATTTCGCTGCGTACGTCCCTGCATGCTGCGACGTAGTCGGGGTCGGTCGCGACATCGACGACGAGCTGGGCCTGCTTCGTCCGGAGCAGGCGACCGGTGACGCCGAGCGTCGCATCGAACTCTTCGATCGGTGTCTCGTAGCCGCGCTGCGCGCCGAGCCGAACTCGCCGGGCGTCTCCGACATAGATGGATGGGTAGGTGTACCCGAACCCGTCCACGAGGAGGCCCATCACGGCGTCGAGGGCCTCGGGTGTGGGCCCTTCGTCGGCGAGCCGCCGGCCGATCGCCTCGATGGCCTGCAGGCGGGCCAGGGCGTCGACGGAGCGCCGGCGGGCCTCGACGAGCTCGGCTCGCTGGCGATGCGCGTGCCGGACCTGATCGACGATCCGACGTCGGATGCCTGCCACCATCCGATGGCCGACGATGCTGAACGCGGCGCCGAGGGCATAGCCCGCCATCAGGCCGGGTTGCTGCATCGAGACCATTGATTCGTCATTCGCGACGATCGTGGCGAGGACGATGATTCCGCCACCGGCAGCCAGCCACGCGAGGTGGGCCGGCGTCCGCCACGGCACGAGCAGGGCCATCGCCACCGGGATCGGGCCCACCAGGGCTGTCAAATATCCGGCCGTGTCCGCCGGATTCACGACGAGGGCGCCCAGGATGGCGGCGATTCCCGTCAACCCGAACCCGGCAGCGAGCGAGTCGAGCCAGCGTTCGGTGGCGAGGTTGCTCGCCAAACGGACGCCGATGAAGAGGAGCGAAAGGACCGCTGCATATATCGTGGGAGGCGCCTCACCCACCTGGCTCGCGTGGACGGCGGTTGCCAGCAGCGTCGAGACAAAGGCGATCGTGGACGTCAGCCGCAGGCCGTGTCGCATCTGGCGTCGCAGGATTCGGTCGAATGCCCGATCGTTGGCGGACGCGGCGACCGCAGCGTGGGATGCCGGCTCGTGGTCGTGGCGGGCTCGATTCACGGTCGCTCCGCGGTGTGCTGGGACGCCTGCCCAAGGCCTGCTGTGGCGTTGCTTGCCAGTGTGCCCTAACCGGACCCGACGGATCTGCCGGTGGGGTGATGTTGACAGCGCGGACCGTTGGTCCTTATACTCCATGGGAGTATGTCGACACCCACCGAGATCGAGTTGCCCATCGACGGGATGACGTGCGCTTCGTGCGTCAACCGGATCGAGCGATTCCTGAAGAAGACGCCCGGCGTCGAGGATGCGACGGTCAACCTGGCGACCGAAATCGCGACGATTCGGT
>JANNUK010000392.1:0-5464 GCA_031395155.1 Chloroflexota bacterium
CCGCCGCGCTTCTCGTGGAGGACGACGGTGATGCCCTGGGCCTGCCAGTCACCGAACATCGCGCGCATGTAGCGCCGGCAGTCCGCCTCGCCCTCGATCAGGACCGAGTCGTAGCCGATGGCCCGCTGCTCCTCGGCGATCTGCACGACCTCTCCGCGCATCACCTCCGGGGCGATCTGCATATACCCGACCGAGTGGTAGTGGAACGCCTCCGGGTCCGACTCCCACACCGCGACCGAGTGGGCCATGAGCTCGCGCATCGCCGGCTGGAAGTAGTTGTTGCGAACGACGCCGCAGGCGATCCCCGACGGTCCGGCGCCGACACCGCTCTTGTCGAGGATGACGATGTCGCGTCCGGACCCAATGCGCCGTGCCTCCAGCTCGGCGGCCAGGTGCCATGCCGTGGACAGCCCGTGGACGCCGGCGCCGATCACCACGAAGCGCGCCCGTTTCGGGATCGTCACGCAGGAACCTTGATCGATGGGCCCGGTTCGATCTCCGCCCCGGGCGGTTCGCAGGCGATGTGCTGCAGAACCAGGACGCGCATCGGGTCAGTGGCCCGAGGGCCGTTCCCAGCCCTCCATCGTCGCCGGGTGCCAATCCTCGCCGACCGTCTCCGAGCCCTCGACCCAGGGGCCGAGCATCGGTTGGGCAAACTTGGCGTGCTTGCGCTTGAGCTGGATCCCGTACGAATTGCCGGCCGTGAGATGCGCCATCAGCACCTTCCGGGCGACCTCATCCTCGCGACCGGACGGGATCGCGAAGTGGATCTTGATGAACGCGTTGGAATAGCGATCGAAGACGGCCGGCACCCCGTCCTCCTGGAGCAGGTGAATATCCTCGAGCCAGTTGATGTCCTCGCCGGGGGTGAGGGCGAGGAGGTCGATCCCCTCGAGGAGAGCGATGTCCTCCTGGTACGGGAAGCGCCTGCCGGCCAGTTCCTCGGCGTCGATCGAACGGCCCAGGAAGCGTCGCTCGGTCATCCCGCGCTCCTCACGACCTGTTGGGTCTGCTCGAGGTGCGACGCCATCATCGCGCGGAGTTCCTTCAGCATGTTCTGCTCGGTGACGCCGGGGATGTATTCCGTGCCGGCAAGTGGCACCTTGGCCATGGCCGCCGCCTCGACGGTGAGCGCGCAGAGGTCCTCGGGCTCCAGGGAATGGACGTTCGTCTTGCCGCACGCCCGGGCGATCATCTGGAGTTCCATCGTCATGGCCGTCAGGAAGTTGTAGACGCGGAGCGCCCCCTCCTCGACGTCGAGCCGCTTGCGGAGCTCGGGATCCTGCGTGGTGATCCCCACCGGACAGCGCCCGGTGTGGCAGTGGTAGCACTTCCCGGCCGGCACCCCGACCGTGCCCTCGTAATCCGTGACCCCGGGAATCTCCTTGTTGCAGTTGAGGGCGATGAGCGCCGAGTGCCCGATCGCCACTGCCGTCGCACCGAGCGCCAGGGCCTTTGCCACGTCCGCGCCGTTGCGAATCCCGCCGGCGACCACGAGGTCCACGTCATCGACCAGGCCGACGTCCTCGAGGGCGCGGCGCGCTTCCGGGATCGCAGCCATGAGCGGGATGCCGGTCTCCTCCGTGGCGATGTGCGGGCCGGCGCCCGTGGATCCCTCGGCGCCGTCGAGGTAGATGATGTCCGGCCCGCACTTGGCGGCCATGCGGACGTCGTCGTACACGCGGGCCGCACCGAGCTTGAGCTGGATCGGGATCCGGTAGTCGGTTGCCTCGCGGACCTCCTGGACTTTGAGCGACAGGTCGTCCGGGCCCAGCCAGTCGGGATGGCGCGCCGGCGAGCGCTGGTCGATGCCCGGCGGCAGCGAGCGCATCTCGGCGACCTGCTCGGTCACCTTCTGGCCCATCAGGTGGCCGCCCAGGCCCACCTTGCAACCCTGGCCAATGAAGAACTCACAGGCGTCCGCGAGCATCAGGTGATGCGGGTTGAACCCGTACCGGCTCTGGATGTTCTGGTAGTACCACTTGGTCGAGAGGTCGCGTTCGGGCGGGATCATGCCGCCCTCGCCCGAGCAGGTTGCCGTGCCGGCCATCGAGGCGCCCTTTGCGAGCGCCATCTTGGCCTCGATCGAGAGCGCGCCGAAACTCATCCCGGTGATGTAGATCGGGATGTCGAGCTCGATGGGGTTGCGCGCGAACCGCGCGCCCAGGACCGTCTTCGTCTCGCACTTCTCGCGATAGCCCTCGATCACGAATCGGGTCAGCGTGCCGGGCAGGAACATCAGCTGATCCCAGTGCGGGATCGGCTTGAACATCGAGAAGCCGCGCATCCGGTAGCGGCCCAGCTCGGCCTTCACGTGGATGTCGTTGATGACCTCCGGCGTGAAGATCCGGCTCTGGCCGAGGACGCTGTTTGGGGACGGCTGGTCATCCATCGCTGTCACCTGCCTACAGGACGAGCTTCCGCTCGGCGGGCTCGAGGTTGTCGTAGTTGTAGAGCTGCTTGCCGCACACGAATTTCTGGAAGATTGACGGCCGGTCCATCCCGTAGATCCGGAACTTGCGGTCGATGAACTCCGAATCCGCGTCGGTCCACTCGCCCTCGATGCAGTCGACCCCGAGCGAGGCCACCCGGCCGCCGACGTAGATCGTGCCGTCGTACATCGAATCGCCGAGGGCCGGGCCGGCGTTGCCGCAGATCACGATGCGGCCGCGCTGCATCATGAACCCGGTGACCGCGCCGGCGTCCCCGCCGATGAGGATCGTGGCGCCCTTCCCATCGACGCCGGTCCGCGCGCCGACGCTCCCCTTGATCACCAGATCGCCGCCGCGGATCGCCGCACCCGTCAACGAGCCGGCATTCTTCTCGATGACGACGACGCCCGACATCATGTTCTCGCAGACCGACCACCCCACACGACCCTCGATGATCACCTCGGGGCCGTCGATGACGCCCAGCCCGAAGTACCCGAGGCTGCCGGCGAAGCGGATCTTGCAGCGCTGGAGGATCCCGACCCCGATCGAGTGTTTCGCCCCGGGATTGAGCACCGTGACATCACGAATTCCCTGGTCGTAGATGAGCCAGCGCAACTCGAGGTTGATCTGCCGCGTGGTCAGCTTGGCTGCGTCGAACACCGCGCGGCCAGCGTCGATCTCGGAGACCTTGGGGACCTCCGCGTGCGGTTCCGCAAGACCGCGCGCGTCGTAGGTGATCCGCCGGGAGCCGGCGTTGCTTACCTGGTCCACACGAGCACCTGTCGTTCGTAGGGGTCCGATGTGTCGATCTCACGGTCGAGGACCGCCCGGATGGCGATCTCCTCGGAGGCCATCACGACCATGTCATCCGCCTCGTAGAGCACGAGCGGCTTGGCCGCCATCTCGTCCTTGGCCACCCCGAGCGAATCCTTGGTGACCGCCATGTAGGTGAAGACACCGTCGAGCTCGTCGAGGCTCTCCTCCATCGCATCCTTGAGGCCGGAGCCGTTGGCCATCTTCTCGGCCAGGTAGACGGCGATGATCTCCGAGTCGCACTCGGACTGGAAGCGATGCCCGGAACGCTCGAGTCGCCGGCGCCACTGGAAGTAGTTCGTCAGCTGTCCGTTGTGGACCACCGCGACATCGGCAAACGGGTAGGCCCAGTAGGGATGGGCGCCCGAGATGTCGACATCGGACTCGGTGGCCATCCGGACGTGCCCGATCGCGTGCGTGCCCTGGAAGCCGCGCAGCTCGTACTGGCTGGCGACCTCGTTGGCATCTCCGAGGTCCTTGATGATCTCGAGCGATGTGCCAAGGGACAGGACCTCGCAGCCGGGGATGTCCTCCAGGTAGTCCGCGAGGGTCTTGAGGTCGCCCTGATAGCGGACCGAGGCTCGGAAGGCGTACTCCGTTTCCGCGTCGATCCGATCGATCGACGCGCCGATCTCACGCAGGCGCGCTTCGACGCGTGCCCGATTGCGCTGGAGGCGGGCCCGAAAGTCGAAGTCGCGGGGATCGTTCGCATCGGCCAGCTTGAACCGGATCAGGATTCGCCCGGTCGGCTCGCCGAAGAGAGCGTAGCCCGTCGAATCCGGGCCACGGTGCTTCATGGACTGGAGCATCGCCGTCATTTCGGTGCCGACGTCGGACGTCTGGTTGCGATGAATGATCCCGGCGATGCCACACACGATGGCCGTCCTCCAGCTGGGTCGGTCGTCAGGGCAGGATATCGAGGTACGTCTCGATGTCCCACTCGGTGACGGTGGACAGGAAGCGCTCCCACTCGTCGCGCTTGTAATGCATGAAGACGCGGTACATGTCGCCCGGCAGGGCGGACTTGACGACCTCGTCGCGATCCAGGGCCTCGAGCGCCTCGCCGAGGCTCAACGGAATCTTCACCACCTGCTTGCCGCCGGCGATGGCGTCGTAGATGTTGCGTTCCTCCGGCTCGCCCGGATCGAGCTTTCGGTCCAGCCCGTCGCGCATCGCCGCCAGCAGCGCGGCGAACGAGAGGTATGGGTTGACCGCAGAATCGACGGAGCGGTACTCGAACCGTCCCGGGGCGCTCACGCGGAGCGCGGTGGTCCGGTTCTGGAAGCCCCAGTCGGCGAACACCGGCGCCCAGAAGCCCATGTCCCAGAACCGGCGGTAGGAGTTCACGGTTGGGGCGGTGATCGCGGTGAGTGCCCGCAGGTGCTCCAGGACCCCACCGGCGGCATGCAGCCCGACGATGCCGGGTAGTTGCGGGTTGTCGCCCTCGGGCATGAACAGGTTGTCCTCGCCGCGCCACAGGGAGAAGTTGTGGTGACAGCCGTTGGCCGAGACGCCCATGAACGGCTTGGGCATGAAGCACGCGAACGCGCCCATCTCGCGCCCCACCTGTCGACAGATCTGGCGGTAGGTCGTGAGCCGGTCAGCGGTCAGCTCCGCCCGATCGAACATGAAATTGAGCTCGAGCTGGCCGGGCGCATCCTCGTGGTCGCCCTGGATCATGTCCAGGCCCATCGCCTTGCTGTACTCCATCACCTTGTGAATGAGCGGCTGGAGCTCCGAGAACTGGTCGATGTGGTAGCAGTACGGCTTCGTCATGCCCTCGACCGTGGGCTTGCCCGACGAATCGACCTTCAGCCACATCATCTCGGGCTCGCACCCGATCCGCATGTGGTAGCCGGTGGCCTCCTCGAAGGCGGTGTGGATCCGCTTGAGGTTGCCGCGGGCATCGGAGGTCAGAAAGGCGCCGCCGTCCACCTCCTCCTCACGCCCACGGAAAAGTGTGCAGAAGACCCGCGCCGTCCTGGTGTCCCAGGGCAGCACGCAGAACGTGTCTGGCTCCGGGATCCCGACGAGTTCACGCGCTTCTGGTCCATAGCCGATGTAGTTGCCCTTGCGGTCGGTGAAGAGGTTGGCCGTCGAGCCGTACACGAGCTGGAATCCGCTCGCCGCGATCCGCTCCCAGTGCGCCGACGGGACCCCCTTGCCCATGATCCGTCCCGTGACCGAGACGAACTGGAAGTACATGTATTCGACGCCGG
>JANNUK010000397.1:0-2195 GCA_031395155.1 Chloroflexota bacterium
CGCCCACGCCCCGAGCGCGACGAATCCGACGCCGCCGACGATCGCGACGATGCGGGCCAACGAGCTGCCGACTGCCGATCGATCCCCGTCGATGTCGAACTGTGCCATCGGATCAGGCGGGACGCGGTTCGGTGGACGGCCGGTCGACGCGGATCGCCTGGACACCCAGAGCGAACCAGCCCACCCCGAAGCAGCCCAAAGCTGCGACGATCAAGGCGGGCCCAAGGTCCACCGTGCCCGCTAACGCGACGATCGTCGTCACCGAGCCGACCCCGAGCAGCGCCGACGCTCGACGCGACAGGGCTGCCGTTCGATACGTCACGACGGCGAACAATGTCGAACCCACGAATGCGGTGAGCGTCCCGAGACCCCACACGACCCAATAATCCCCACCGCTCAGAATCCCGATGATTCCGACGATGCTCACGATCGTCCCGACCGCGGGAATTGCGAAAGCCGCCCAGGCGAGACCCGGGTGCGTGCGGGCCTGAAACGCGCTGAGGCCTGCGAGGGCCACGACCAGGGCCAACGAACCGATGACCAACAGGACGGCTTCGGCGATGGGGTCCGACGCGCCGCGGTCGCCCGCGCCCGCAGTGAGGAAGAACCCCACAGGCCAAAGCACGCCACCAATGATCGCCGCAATGCCACCGATGCGAAGAGACAAGGTGAATCTCCTTCCTTGAGATCGTTCTGCTCCTGCCCCACGCCCGCGCAGATGGGTCTGCGCGTCGAGGGCGCCGAGGAGGATGTCCGCCACGTCGAACGGGCCCAGCGGGCGCTCCTCGAGGATGGCCAGGAACTCGTCGCCGTAACGGGCCCGCCAGCGAGCGGGATAGAGACGGATGAGAAGCGACTTCATGGCTGGGTCTTGCCGAGCTGGCGGAGCCCCTGCTGGGCGAAGGCGGACAGCCCGCGGAGCTGCTCGGCGAGGTTGGACGCCCCGACGCCAGTGAGGCGATACGGGCGGCGCCGGTCCACCGGCGCGAGGGCTTCGACGAGGCCCTGCTCCTCGAGGCGCACGAGCGCGGCGTACAGGGTCCCGGCGCCCATTGGCCGGCCCGTCCCGCTCTCGACGTCGTGCATGATCGCGTAGCCATGCTTGGGCCCGTCGCTCAGGCTGACCAGGATGAGCAGCGACGGTTCGGCGAACCGCCCGAACTCGGGGATCTTGCGTTCCATCGGACTCCTGCTCTTACGACCGTCGCTATACCGTTGAGCGATATATACCCCCAACTTCGGAGGATGTCAAGTCAGACGGCGGGCAACTCGGCGACGTATGGTATGATGTATGGCATGGAGAAGACGACCGTCTACCTGCCGAGCGAACTGAAGCGGGCCCTCGAACGTGCCGCCCAACTCGAAGGCCGCAGCGAGGCCGACCTGATCCGCGAGGGCATCGCCGCCGTGACTGAGCCGCACCGCGTCGCGGAACCGATCCTGCCCTTGTTCGACAGTGGGACCGGGGACCTCGCCTCGCGCGTCGACGAACTCCTGGAAGGCTTCGGGGAGCGGTGATCCTCGTTGACACGAGCGCGCTCTTGAGCGCGATGGACGCGAGCGATCCGGATCAGCGGCGCACGTCCGCCGCCATCCGGGCGGCTCGAGGGCCCCGCCTGATCTCGCCCTTCGTGCTGGCCGAGCTGGACTACCTGCTCGCTCGACGGGTCGGAGTGTCGGTAGCCCGCCGCTTGCTCGATGAGGTCATCCGCGGTGCTTATCGACTGGAGACCTTCGACACGGACGACATCGAACGAGCCGCCGTGGTCATCGATCGCTATCGGGACCTCGATCTGGGCCTCGCGGATGCCTCGATCGTGGTGTTGGCCGAGCGCTACAGCGTCGATGTGGTCGTCACCTTGGACGAGCGACACTTCCGTGCTGTCCTGGGACCCGGCGATCGCCCATTCCGGATCCTGCCGGCCGACGCGACTGTCACGTGATGCGATTCGTGGCCGCGATCGCTTCGCAACCCCTCAAGCGAGGACGGGCTGAGCCGCGAAGACCCGATAGAGGTGCCAGCGATCTTGATCGTGGGAGTCTGCGACGGATCGCGCCCGGGGGCAAGGGGCGGAGCGCGCGGCGAGCGTCTAGGCTTGCCCGTACGTGAACGACGTGATTGCTGTCATCGGCGCAGGGACGATGGGCGCGGGGATCGCCCAGGTTGCGCTCGAGGCCGGGGACGTGGTTCGCCT
>JANNUK010000402.1:0-5998 GCA_031395155.1 Chloroflexota bacterium
CTCGCGGAGGTGGTCATCCGCCGTCGCCTGCTTCCGGAGCATCCGCTCTCGCTGTCGGTCCTCACGACCTCGGGCGAAGCCGGCGTGTCGGCACTTGCGGTTGCGGCCGGCGTCGCACCGGGCGATGATCATGCCTGCGTCCTCCACGTGGCGGCGCCCGGACACGACAGTGCGGTTGCCGCCTCGTCCGCTCGCGCCGCACTCGCCGTCGGCGCCACGCTCGCTCACTCGCGGACCGGGGCCGCCCTCGCCGGCGTGGCCCTCGACCACGCGCTCGAGACCGTGCGTGCGGCGATCCGGGCACTTGACGGGCTTCAGAACGATGGCTGGCAATCGATCCTGGGCCGCGCGTTCGACGATCCAGATCGCCGTCGGTTCGGAGCGGATGCCGTCACCGAGCGCCGCGACACCAACGACCCGTTCGCAAACCTGATGGGCTGATCTGGAACGAGGCGGGCCTCGCCTCCGCGGGCAAGGTGCATGTGGCGGCGGGCCTCGCCTCCGCGGGCAAGGTGCATGTGGCGCAACCAATCGGGCGGATCGCGGGCGGACGTGGGGCTCACCGGGGGCATCTACGCTCGGCGGTCGACGCGAAAGCGGCTGAATTGGGGGAATGGTTGCCTCGTGCGCACATCGTGACCACGGTCGGGAAGGGGACCGGTCGAGGCCCGCATTCGGCTCCCTCCCCCGGTTTCGACTACCCCCGGAGACCGCAGGAATGACGTGAACGGTGGACCCCGCCTCGACGCGCGTGTCGAGGTCTGCCCGTTGACCGTCGACGAACACGTTGAGGTGTTGGCGGAGCGTCGGGCCGGCGTCGCACAGGCGGTTGCGCACTCCAGGGATTCGAGTCTCCAGCTCGTCGATCACGGTCGCGACCGAACCGTCGGCTACCGCGAGCCGGCGCTCGGCGCCCGGCAGGATGGCCGCGAGCGACCGCGGCAGGACGACCGTCGCCACGATGGGTCAGTCCTCGATGACGTGAGCTTCGACGGACCAGATCTGCGGGAGGTTGTCGGCCACCACGGACCACGACGCCCCTTCGTCGGCGCTTCCGTAGATCCGGCCGGAACTCGT
This sequence comes from Chloroflexota bacterium, assembly GCA_031395155.1. Taxonomy (GTDB): domain Bacteria; phylum Chloroflexota; class Limnocylindria; order Limnocylindrales; family CSP1-4; genus CAKKPP01. Next base: position 1,078 of record JANNUK010000402.1, read on the forward strand.
CCCGAAGTAGACCCCGACGGGGTCGAGGCGATCGACCGCCATCGCCTCGCGGAGGACGGCGAGGTACGCACCCTCCTGGGGGAGCCCCTTGTCCAGGCGACTCCACGACCCGCCCCCATCGGACGTCCGCCACACCGCAGCCTTCGCCTCGGGCATGAACCGGAGCTTGTCGTCGCCGTCGAGCGGGATGACCCACGCCGTCGAGGCGTCGCGCGGATGGCCGACCATCGGAAAGCCAAACTGGGAAGGTAGCCCTGGGGTGATCTCGTCCCAGCTCACACCTCCATCGGCTGAGCGGTAGACGCCGCAGTGGTTCTGCTGGAGGAGTGTCTCGTCCTCGCCCGCCGCTCGGATCAGCTTGTGGACGCACTGGCCGAAGACCGGGTTCGGGTCGGGGTCGAAGTCGGCGCGGACGCCCTTGTTGCGTGTCTCCCAGGTGGCTCCACCGTCGCGCGTCTCGAACGTCCCGACCGCGGAGATCGCGACCCACATCCGGTCCGCGTCCGAGGGGTGGGCGACGACCGTGTGGCAGATGAGGCCGCCGGCACCCGGCTGCCACTCGGGCTGGCTGGGATGCTCGCGCAGGCCGGACACGTGCTTCCAGGTGGCGCCCGCGTCGTCGCTCCGGAACAGCCCCGCCGGTTCCACCCCCGCGAACAGCGCTCCGTGCGCCCCGATGACGTTCCAGACCGTCGTCACCTTGGGGCCGTCGTCGCCGTACGTGAGGCCCTCGCTCGAGTGGGTCCAGGTTGCACCGAGGTCGGGGCTCTGCCAGACCGCCGGGCCGTACCACGCGCTGGCGCCACCGGCGAGGATCGCGCCGCTGCCTGGATCCACGCTGAGATCGTGAATGCCCCAGGTTTCGATGAACGGTCCGCGGACGTCCCAGCGATCCCGGGCGCCGTCCGATTCGAGGATGAACGCACCCTTTTTCGTCCCCACCAGCAGCAGGCAGCGCGCCGACATTTCGTCCCTCCGTCGTGGCGTCCGTGGGTCGGTCCAGCCTACTCCAGCGGGGGTGCCTCGCGTTGACGCGGGACGGTACGTTGAGTCCGGTCGAACAATGCATCCTCAGGTCCACTGTCATCAAGGAATCGAATGACAACACCACCCGCGACCCGCCCGCAGGGAAGATGGACCTCGCGATGCAACTGATCTTCACGCCGATGATCTGGCGTTTCATGGAACAGCGCCGGAACGCGATCGGTCGGGGATAGGTCAGGCGGTTACCTCCGCGGCAAGCTCCACGCCCGCCGCGCGCAGCTCCTCGACATACGCGAGAAGCGGCTCGTTGGACGCGGCGATCCGCCGATCGATGCGGTCCACCCTGACGAGTCCAAGCTCACGGTACCTGGCCAGCGCATCGATCCGCCCCTCACGCGAGTCCGGGAGGTTGCCGAGCACGGAGACTCGGAGCGTCTCCGGGTCGCGGTCGATCTCCTCGCAACGCGAGCGGATCACCGGGATCGCGGCCGCCACCTGCTCCGGCGTCAGGTAGTCGAGATTGAGCTCGTCGGCGAACCGGGCGGCCAGGCGCCACGTGACCTCCGGTCCGTTCCCACCGACGAGGATGGGGATCCGGCGCGCCTCGCCGCCCCCGGCCGGATCGGGATCGGCGCCCTTCGGCTCATTCGGCGCGTCCACCACCCGGAGTCGCTCGCCTTCGTACGTCGCCAGGCCGGGCCCGAACATGCGCGTCAGGATCTCGAGCTGCTCGCGCAGGAGGGCCAGCCGTTCGCGCGTCGGCGGGAACAGCACCCCGTAGGCGTCGAACTCGCGACGGTTCCAGCCGGCTCCCACGCCGCAGATCGCCCGGCCGCCGGAGGCCACGTCGATCGTCGAGATCGCCTTGGCCACGAACGCGGGATTGCGGAACGGGCCGCACATGACGAGCTGCCCGATCGTCGGGCGCGTGGTCGCGAGCGCCAGCGCGGACAGGAGCACGAACGAGTCGAACGTGAAGTCGCCGCCAGGCTCCTCGTGACCGGGCAGGTTCGCCACATGGTCGGGGACCCACAGCGCGGCGAAGCCAAGGCGATCGGCGAGTCGGGCGACGGTGATCGCGCGGTCCCACGCCCGGCGTGGTTCCCAGCCGTTGAAGTCGCCGAGGTTGCCCTGGTTGACGAAGAGTCCCGCCTTCAAGATCGTCCCTCGTGAGTCGGCTCGCCGTCGTCCGTGGCTCGCCGCCTGCGTGAACACGACGCAATCCACGCGGCCACGCGCAGAGTACCCTGCAGGCCATGGGCGATCCGGAGCGCATCTCGCGCGACGACTGGGAGACGATCCTCCACGCGCCGTTCCAGGTCTACTCGCTGGTCGCGGCGGCGGACGGCGAGGCGACCGAGGCGCAGTTCCGCCGGCTGAGCGAGGAGATCGTCAGAGCTCGCGGGCACTTCAGCGAGGGCACGATCGGGTTCACGATGACCGACACGCTGGCTGCCAACATGGACCCGTTCTGGGCGGCGTACCGGGCGTCGGGTCGATCCCCGAAGGACGCGCTGCGGCGCGTGAAGAAGGCCCTCCGCAAGGCGCCCGACAGCGAGGCGATCGCGATTCGCGACTGGCTGCTGGACCTGGCCGTCCGAATCGGCGACGCTCGGCACGGGATGGGCGTGGACGCCATCTCGCCCAATGAGATCGACGCGATCCGCGACCTGGCCGGCTGGCTCGATCGGCCGATCCGGGAGATCCCGGAGGGCTGATCGATCGGTTGCGAGCGGCAGCCCGCGCGGCGCAACGTCGCGCGCGCATCCACACCGGGGCGCCGTATCGTTCACGCGTGCCCGACCGCATCGATCATCGGCCTCGTCCGCATCGTCCGCGCCGCGTGGCCGGTGGCATTCCGCAGCTGCCGTGGCGGCGGATTGTCAACCCGTACGCCCCCGTCGAGATCCTGTCCGCGGACCAGGTGGAGACGATTCACCGGGCGTCGTTGCGGATCCTCGGGGAAGTAGGGGTCGAGGTCCTCGGCGCACGGGCGCTGGACCTGTTCGCTGGTGCCGGCGCCCGCGTGGAGCGGGAAGATGGCGCCCGCGGCCCGGCCGGACGCGTGCGCATGGACCCCACCCAGGTGGAGGAGCTCGTCGCGCTCGCGCCGTCGCGGTTCGAACTCCACGCTCGCAACCCGGCGCGCGACCTCGTCTTTGGCGATCGCCACGTCGTGTTCGGCGCAGTAGGTGGGCCGGCCTTTGTCACCGACCTGGACCGTGGCAGGCGCGCCGGCAATGCCGCTGACTTCGCCGACTTCGTCCGGGTCATCGGCAGCCTCGATGTCATCCACCAGGAGGGTGGGGGACCGCTCGAACCCAACGACCTGCCGGTCGAGAGCCGCCACCTCGACATGTACCGGACGCTGGCCACGCTCCTCGACAAGACCTGGCAGTGCCTCGCCTTCGGGCGGACCGTCGTCGACGATGCCATCGAGGTCGCCTGCATCACCCGCGGGGTGGACCGCGACACCCTGATCCGCGAGCCCAGCCTCATGACGATCGTCAACTCGAACTCGCCCTTGCGGCTGGATGGCCCGATGTCCGACGGGCTGATCGAGATGGCGACCTGGGGCCAGCCGGTCGTCGCGACACCGTTCACCCTCGCCGGCGCGATGACCCCGGCCACCCTAGCGGGAGCGCTGGCCCAGCAGAACGCCGAGGCGCTGTTCATGATCGCGCTCGCGCAGATCGTCCGGCCGGGCACGCCGATGGTCTACGGCGGCTTCACCTCGAACGTCGACATGCGCACCGGATCGCCGGCCTTTGGGACGCCGGAGTTCGTCAAGGCGGCCTTCGCGACCGGCCAGCTTGCCCGCCGCTACGGGCTGCCGCATCGGTCATCCAATGTCACTGGCTCGGCCGTCGTCGATGCGCAGGCGGCCTACGAGAGCGAGATGTCGATCTGGGGCAGCGTCATGGGTGGGGTCAGCCTGCTCTACCAGGGCGCCGGCTGGCTTGAAGGGGGGCTCACCGCGTCGTTCGAGAAACTCATTCTCGACGCGGAGCTGCTCCAGATGATGGCTGAGGTCCTCGTGCCGTTCCCGGTCGACGACGACAGCCTGGGCCTCGATGCCATCGCCGAGGTGGGCCCGGGCGGCCACTTCTTCGGCTCGGCGCACACGCTGGAGCGCTACGAGACGGCGTTCTACCAGCCGATGCTCTCGGACTGGCGCAACTTCGAGACGTGGCAGGAGGACGGTGCCCGAACGGCGACCGAACGGGCGAACCGGATCTGGAAACAGCTCCTGGCGGAGTACGTGCCGCCGCCGCTGGATCCCGCGGCGGCGGAACAGCTGGACATCTTTGTGGATCGGCGGAAACGACAGATCGCGCGCGGGTCTGGCGGAACCCCATCCTGATGGCCGCCCGGGCCTCGAAGGGGACACCCAAGCCTCCCCCTGACCCGACCAAGCTCAAGCGCGAGGCCGCCGGCGGCGCGGCTGGATCTATCACGTCGCCACGGCCGCGGACCATCGGCGTACCGGCCACGCGACGCGCCTCGTTCGCATCATCGAGGAGCGGTTGCGCGAAGTCGGGTCGCCACGCGCCAATGTGATCGTTAGCGAGGGCAACGACGAAGGCATCGCGTTCTGGGAATCACTCGGTTATCTGGACCGTGCCTCTCGTCAGTTTGGCCGAGACCTCAGCGACTGACGTCCCGGGCCGCACGACCCAGGAGAAGTCTCGAAAAGGGGGCGCGGCCACCTTTCCGGCGGCCGCGCCTCTTCGTATCTCTGGATCCTGACGGGCTCAGCCGCCCGGCGGTCGATACTCCACGCGACGGCGGACCACCGCGTCCACCTGCGCGGCCGTGAGCAACTCGGCCGTCGTCACCGTGACGGCGCCGCTCGCGCCGACCGTCAAGGACAGCGCTGCCGCCGATTCGGAATCGGGCAGGTCCGCGACAACGAAGAAGTCGTCCGCACCGAAGG
>JANNUK010000421.1:0-1527 GCA_031395155.1 Chloroflexota bacterium
CTCTCGAAGGCCTCCGTCAGCAGAATCTGCCGAACCGGGCCGCCGATCCCCTGCTGGTCACGCGGGCCCACGTAGACGGGGACCCCTGCATCGTCCACGTGGAGCATCCCTTCGAAGCGGACCAGGATGTGATGCTCCCCCGCGACCTCGAGCGGAAGACCGCGGGGATGCTCGGAGAACGGCGGCTCGACGCTCGTGATCGTGAGACGCGGGCGGAGCGGGGACCCCGGGGAGGGGACGAGGACGAACCCCACGAGGTCGCCTCCGGTCCCGGGCGCAACGGATGCGTCCGAGAGCCGTTCGCTCGCGAGGAATGCGGCGAAGTCGACGGGTGGGCAGGTTGGATTCGGTGTTGCGGTCGGACTCGCGGTTGGCGACGCCGTAGGGTCGGCACTGGCAGGCGCGGTGGATTCAGGGGCCGCGTTCGAAGGCTCGACCGGGCTTGGCGAGGCAGGCGCTGCGCAGGCTGCGAGGACGAGCGCAAACCCGAGCAGGCAACCGGCGTGGCGATGACGAACCCTAAACATGCGATCCGTGTTCATCAGGACCTCCCAGGTCGGTGGAACACGCCGTCGTAGCCGGCCACCAGACCGTTACCCAGGACCTCCGGCGTCGTTCCGCGCCGCTCGGCCACCCACCCGGCTGTGACGCGTACCCAGCCGGGTTCGTTGCGGCCGCGCGGGCCGCCCGGTGGGGAGAGGTACGGGGAATCGGTCTCGACGAGGAGGCGGTCGCCGGGCACCAGTGCGACGACCTCGGCCGAGGCCTCCTCACCCTGACGGAACACCAGCCCGGAGAAGCTGATCGCGACCCCGAGATCGAGCATGTCCCGAGCGTAGTCGGCCGGGCCGGAAAACGAGTGGATGACGGCCGGCGGTCGCCCGCCGAACGGTGTCAGCCGGGCACCATTCCCGAATCCGGCGGCCTTCAGTTCGGCGAGGAGCGCGTCCTGTGCATCCCGCGCTCCGGGGGCAGAGCGACAGTGGAGGATGGCCGGCTTGCCGGTCGCGAGCGCGAGTGCAAGGTTGCGACGCAGGTTGTCGAGCTGATCGGCGATGGGCGAGAACACGCGATCGTAGTCCAGGCCGGTCTCCCCGATGGCCACGACGCGCGCATCGGTCGCCCACGCTTCGATCGAATTCCACTCCCCTGCCGGGACCTTTGCCGCGTCATGGGGATGGACGCCGACCGCGGCGTCGAGCCAGGGCGTTCGCGCGCTGAGCTCGAGGGCCGCCTCACTCGACCAGGTGTTCCAGCCGGGGACGAGGATCCGTTCGACGCCCTGCTCCCTCGCCCGCTCGATGACGACGTCGCGATCGTCGGCAAACCGCTCGTCCTGGAGGTGGCAGTGAGAGTCGACGAGGCGCACCTCTCGATGGTAGCCCGACGCGCGACGCATGCGTCCGGCGGACGGCGGCGCGGCCGTCCGGCCGCGCCGGGCGTCCGCCGTCCGCTGATCGCGGAATCAGCCCGGCGGCGGTTCGACGTCGAGTCGGGGAAACAAGGGCTCGGGCTGCCCGACGTGGC
>JANNUK010000425.1:0-7844 GCA_031395155.1 Chloroflexota bacterium
TTCCCCACTTCGGGGCAGGTCACCTACGCGTTACTCAGCCGTCCGCCACTAACGATCGAAGCAAGCCTCGATCGTCCGTTCGACTTGCATGTCTCATGCACGCCGCCAGCGTTAATCCTGAGCCAGGATCAAACTCTCCGACAGTTTTGCACAGCCTTGCGGCTGCGACTTGGTCCGAGGGTCTGACCGCTCGCACATCCTTTACCCGGATTTCCTGTCACTCTTCAATTGTTAAGGTGCAGCGTTCGAGGCACAGCGTGCCACCGACGCAGAGCTCCAATGATGGAGCGTTGCGTTCATGGTGTCAAACTGGCACGGGCGCCGGGATCGCACGGCGGTCGGCGGTGGCGCCTCCCGAGAGGCGGCACGAGGGCGAAGGATAGGTGAGCCTCGGGAAGCCTGTCAGACGCCTACCCGGCGTCTGCCCGGCGTCCGACATCCGCAGGCTGGTGATCAGATTGGGCTGCTCTCAACGAGCAGGATGAAGGCCGCGCCGACGAGCCAGGCCAGGACGGCCAACTCGGTCGTCGGTGTTGCCCCTCCGACGACGACGATCAGGCCGTAGATGATCAGGCCGACGACCGTCGCGGCAACCACCTTGGCGAGCCGGAGCAGGACTTCAGCGACCAGGTGGGACACGATGGATCAGACCGCCCGACGACCCTGCAGCGCCCGGATGAGGGTGATCTCGTCGGCGTACTCGATGTCTCCGCCGACGGGGATGCCGCGGGCGATCCGGGTCACGCTGCCGACGACCGACTCGAGGCGCTCGGCGAGATACATCGCGGTGGCTTCGCCCTCGAGCGTCGGGTTCGTCGCCATGATGACCTCCTCGAACGGGGCACCATCGCGCTTGGCTGCGTCGGCCCGCCCCAACAGTTCTCGGATCCGGAGCCGGTCCGGGCCCACGCCGTCGATCGGAGAAATGGCGCCGTGGAGGACGTGATACAGGCCCTTGAACTCCCCTGTCCGCTCAAGCGCCAGGACGTCGAGCGGCTCCTCGACCACGCACAGTCGGCGCTGATCGCGCCCCGGGTCGCGGCACAGGGGACACAGTTCCGCGTCGCTGATGTTGAAGCATTGCGTGCAGAACACGACCTGATCGCGGACGGCGACGAGCGCGGCGGCCAGGGTGCGCGCCTCGGCGTCGGGCGCCCTCAGGATATGGAAGGTCAGTCGCTGCGCGGTCTTTGGTCCGATGCCGGGCAGGCGCGCGAAGGCCTCGATGAGGCGCGCGACGGGTTCAATAACGGGACTTGCCACGTCGGGCGATTCTAGAGGCCGGGGATGCGCAGCCCGCCGGTCACGGCGGTCATTTTCTGCTCGGCCAGTTCACGTGAGGCCCGCAGGGCATCGTTCACCGCCGCGACGACGAGGTCCTGGAGCATCTCAACGTCGCCCGGATCGACCGCCGATGGATCGATCGTCACGCTCACCAGCTCCTGCTTGCCGGTCACCGTGGCGCTGACGACGCCGCCGCCCGCCGACCCGTCGACCGTGGCCGAGCCAAGTTCATCCTGGACTCGCAGCATCTGCTGCTGCATCTGTTGAGCCATTTTCTGCAGGTTCGCCATGCCCATCGGGTGCGCTGCCTCCTCCTTGTGGTTCTGCCAAGTCTGCGCGATTGCCTGCCGGCGTGCAGCCGTGGCTGTCCGGCGACGGGTCCGCCCGCCCTCAGCCGACCTCACCGACATCCGCCGGCTCGTCGGCAAAGATGCGGCGAGCCTCGGCGAGCACGAACTCCGCATCCGTGTCCGCGCGGAGGGGTGGCACGAGGTCGAGGTTGGTGGCGACGCAACGGACGGACACCGGATGCCCGAGGAACTGACCGATGCCCTCCTCCAGGTTCGGGCGTCGACGCGTCGCGACCTCACGCAGGAAGGCCTGATCTTCGGGAAAGCCGAGGGTCACCACGTTGCCATCCACCGCGATCGGTCGACAGACGGAGATCAATGGTTTCGTGGGCGGGTGCTGGCTGATGTGGGTCACGATGCTCGGCCAAAGGTCGCGCAGCCGCGCCAGATCGCCGCCCGGCGGGATAGCGGCGGGCGGCGACCCAGGATCCGCCGCGGCGTCGGCATCGTCGGCCGTCGCTTTGGTGGCTGCGCCTGGGGCGGTCGTCGCCACCGCGCGCACCGGCCGCGGTGAAGGTGCGGGCGGCTCGGTCGTGGCCGCCGGCCCTCGCGACTCTGTCGTCGGTGGCGCTTCAGGCTGCGGCTCGGTCGTGGCCGGCTCGGTCGTCGGGGGCTCGTGGGTTTCGGGCTGCGCCTCGGTCCGTGGTGGCGCTTGCGTTCGTGGCTCCCCCGTGGCCGGACGGGTACGGGCCGGTGCCTTCGTCGGAGGCCGTACGGCGTTCACCGGCGCGGTGTCGCGGATCGGCGACCCGGGGACGACCTCCGACGCTGCCGACAGGAGTGCCAGCTCGAGTTGCAGCCGCAGCCCACCAATGCCGGCACGGTTCGGGTCGATCGCCGCGAGGCGTCGTGCGGCTGTCGCAAGGCGTGCGACTTCGTGAAGCGGCGCGCCGTCGGCCCGTGGACCTCGATCGGGATCGGCGAGCGCGGCACCGATCGATTCGCGCAGCTCATCCACGACCTGGTCGAGAAACGCTCTGGTGTCTCGCCCGCGTTCCTCGAGTGCATCGAGCGTGGCGATGCCAACCCGTGGATCACCACCAACGAGCGCCCCGATGAATCCCTCGACAGCGTCGGCCTCGGCCAGCCCGAGGAGCTCGCGGACATGCGTCTCGGCGAGCCCGTCCGGCGCTGCCGCGAGCAGCTGATCGAGCATCGACTCCGCGTCACGCATGCCGCCCGCCGCGAGGCGTGCAATCAGGTGGATCGCCGGCGGCTCGGCCCGCCGCTCCTCGGCCTCGAGGATTCGCTGCAGCTTGCCCTCGATCTCCGGCACCGTCAGGCGCCGCACGTCGTACCGCTGGAGCCGCGACAGGATGGCCGGCGGGAAGTCCTGGGGGTGGGTCGAGGCGAACATGAACACGACAAAGTCGGGCGGTTCCTCGAGCGACTTCAGCAACGCGTTCCACGCGTCCTTCGTGATCTGATGGGCCTCATCGAGGATGTAGACCTTGCGACGCAGCTGGCTCGGGGCGTAATTGAGGCGGTCGCGCAGGTCCTTGATCTCGTTGATGCCTCGATTCGACGCCGCATCGATCTCGATCACATCGAGGGTGGTGCCCTCGCGGATGACGACGCACTCGGGGCAGCGATCGCAGGGATCGCCGTCGCGCAGGTCCGTGCAGTTCAGCGCCTTCGCGAGGATGCGCGCGAGCGACGTCTTGCCGGTTCCGCGCGGCCCGACGAACAGGATGGCGTGAGCAACCTGGTCCAGACGGACGGCGTTACGGAGCGTCTCGACGACGGCCTGCTGGCCGACCATCTGCGCGAACGTCTGGGCGCGCCAACGCCGATAGATGGCCTGGTGTGGCGCGGGCGGCGTGGCGGACAGCTGCGCGACGGGTTGGTTCACGGCGCTCCCGCGGGCGGAGTGACAGGCTGAGGCGAAATGCCGTGCACCCTCCGTCGATCTGAGCGCTTCCGTGCCCACCACCTGGTGCGGCTCGGGCCTGGCCGATCCGCGGCACCCGGCAAGGTTCGCTTAGTGCTGCTTCCTTCCGGACCTGACACGGTTCGCGAGTTGCCGCTGCGCGGGACCCGACCCTCAACGTCGCTCGAGGTGGCAGCGTTCGAGAGCGGAGACCTCGGGAGGGAATTCAGCCCTGCTGGAGCGGATTGCAGGTTCAGGGCACCGCTAGTTCCCCGCCTAGCACGGCGCACGAAGTCTATCAGGGGTGGCGGAGAGGGCGGGATTCGAACCCGCGACGGGTTGCCCCGAACCGCATTTCCAGTGCGGCGCCATAGTCCACTAGGCGACCTCTCCCCCGCATGACACGAACCGGTCGGGGCGTTCCCGACCGGCTGCCGGATGAGGGGTGGCGGAGAGGGCGGGATTCGAACCCGCGGTGCTTTCGCACACCGCTTTTCGAGAGCGGCACCATCAACCACTCGGACACCTCTCCGCGGTCGAGGATACCAAACTCGCGACGCGCCACCCTCCAGGCCCCTCTCCAGGCCCCTCCGCCGACAACCGGACTCGCGACGTTACGAGCGAGCAAGCCCGACAAACAGTTCCTCGGCCTCGTCGCGACGAATCCCACTCACCACGCGGAGGCGGCGGGTCAGGGCACTGTGATTCGCCAGTTGGATGACAGTGCCCGCCGCGCCGTCGGTGTCGTTCGGGAGCGCATACACGAGCGCCTCGACGTCGGCGGCCAGCAGGGCACCGACACACATCGGGCAGGGTTCGACCGTCACGAAGATGGTGGCGTCGGCCAGCCGCTCCCGGCCGAGGCGGCGCGCGGCTTCGCGCAGGGCGAGGATCACGGCGTGGGCCGTCGGGTCGCCGGTCTCCTCCACCCGATCGTGTGCGCGGGCGACCATGGCGTCGCTGACGACGGCCACCGCCGCGTGCGGTCGCTCTCCGCGGGACAGCGCAGCCCGGCCCTCGGCCAGTGCCTCGCTCATGAACAGTTCGTAGTTCATCCTGGGCCCGATGATACAGGGCCCGGCTCCGCGCTAGGATTGCCGGCGCGATGGCACGACGACCTCGAATCGGAATCCTCACCGGCGGCGGCGACGTACCCGGGCTCAACAGCGTCATCAAGAGCGTCGTCTACCGGGCGTCGGAGTTCGGCTACGACGTCCTGGGGATCCGCCGCGGATGGGAAGGACTGACCCACGTCCGGATCGGGCCCGACTTCGATCCGACGTACGTGCGGCCACTCGATCGGTCGAACACGCGCACGATCGATCGAACGGGCGGCACGATCCTCCACACGTCGCGGACGAACCCGCGGCGAATGCGCCGTTCGGCGCTGCCCCCCGGCCTCGATGACGCAACGATCGTCGCGACACAGGTCGATGACGGCGTCCACGACCTCACCGATCTCGTCCTTGGCAACATCGCCGCCCTCGAGCTGGACGTCCTCGTCACGATCGGCGGCGACGACACCCTGTCGTTCTCGCGCGTCCTGGCCGACCGCGGGGTCCCCCTCGTCGCGATCCCCAAGACGATGGACAACGACGTCCAGGGCACCGAGTACTGCATCGGCTTCTCCTCGGCAATCACCCGCGCGAAGGAATTGATCGATCGGCAGCGGACGACGCTGGGCAGCCACGAGCGGATCGGCGTCTTCCGCATCTTCGGGCGCGACGCCGGGTTTTCTGCGCTGTTCACAGCGTACGTGACATCCGGTCGATGCGTCATCCCCGAGGCGCCCTACGATCTGGACCACCTGGCGGCGGTCCTGCGGCTCGATCACGAGTCCAATCCAAGCCACTACGCGTTCGTGATCACCGCGGAAGGGGCCATCTGGCAGGGCGCGCGGCTCGCCGAGGTCGGCGAGCCGGACATGTACGGGCATCGCCACAAGAGCAACGTCGGCGAATCGCTGGCCGCGGAGCTGAGTGCCCGGACGGGGATCAGCGCCGTCACTTCCGAGCTGACGTACGACCTTCGCAGCGGCCAGCCGGATTCGATCGACCAGATGGTCGCCACGACCTTTGCCAACGTGGCCATGGATCTCATCGTCGAGGGCACCGTGGGCCGGATGGTTGCCGTGCGGGACGGTCGGTATGCCCACACCGAGCTCCCGCCACCCGGACTGGGGCCGCGCACCGTGGACGTTCGAACGATGTACAACGAGGAGCGCTTCCGACCTCGCTACGACGGCAAGCTCGGGGCCCCCATCCTCCTGGTCGGACTCGAAGCGCCCCTCGCCTAATCGGGCAGGCCGGAGCGGCCGCGGATCGAGCGGGCCAGTGCCGAGACGTCGTCGTCGGCATGGCCGCTCTCCATGAGTTCGACCTCCAGGCGCTCCGCCAGCTCGGTCACCGGGAGCTGTGCGCCCACGTCGCGAGCCAACTCCAGGGCGATTGCCAGATCCTTGTGATGCAGGGCGACCTTGAAGCCGAGCGGGTACTCGTTGGCGACCATTCGCGCGCTCCGGTTGGCCAGCACCCAGCTCTGGGCCGCACCGCCCGAGAGCGCCCCGACGACCTGCTCGACGTCGAGGCCGGCCTTCATCGCCAGGACGATCCCTTCGGCCACGCCGATGTAGGCGCCGGCGAGAATCACCTGGTTGACGGCCTTCACCGCCTGCCCGGAACCGACCGGGCCCACATGGGTGATCGTCCGACCCATCGCGCCGAGGACGGGCCGCGCACGCTCGAATGCCTCGGCATCGCCGCCGACGAAGATCGTCAGGGTGGCGTTGCGCGCGCCCTCACTGCCACCCGACACCGGGGCGTCGACCATCGCCACGCCGCGCTCGGCGAGGCGGTCGGCAAACGCACGGGTGGCCGAGGGCGAGATCGTCGAGCAATCGATGACCAGGCTGCCGGGCCGAAGGGCCTCTGCGGCACCGCCGGGCCCGAACAGGACGGCCTCGACGTCCGGGGTATCGGACACGCAGACGACCGTGACGTCGGCGGTCGCGACCGCCTGGGCCGGGCTCAGGGCGATCTCCACGCCGGAGGCCCGTAGCTCGTCGAACGGTCGTCTGGTCCGGTTCCAGGCACGAACCGGGAACCCGGCTGCGGCGAGCTTCGCGGCCATCGCCGCCCCCATCGTCCCGAGGCCGAGGAAGGCGACGCGTTCGGCCGCTTCGGCCATCAGCCCGTCCTTCCGTCGCGGACGAGGGCGCGCCCGACGGTCAGCACCTCGTCGACGAGGGCGTCCGCGTCGGCCAGGCCGCCGCGCGGATTGATGAAGCACGGCCGGATCGCGTTGTGTCCGCGGACGCGCGTCGTGGACGGGATGGCGCGGCCACGCGCACGGACCGCGTGGACGATGTCGTCGTTGAGTACGTCGATCGCGGCCTCGTCCGTCCAACCATCCGGGCGGTAACGGAAGCAGCAGATCGAGAGAACCGGCTCGGCCAGCAGTTCGAGATCCGGTTCGCTCCGTGCGTGGTCGGCGACCCGGCGGGCGCAGTCGAGGTCCTTGCCGATTCGCGCACGAATCCCGGACGCACCGACCTCCTTGAGCAGGGCCCACACCGCGAGACCCCGGCTGGGCGTCGAGAAGTCGACCCCGAAGTCCGGCGAACCGACACCGAGCTCGTCGAAGGGTGAGCCCGGGTCGGGGCCGGTCGTCGGCTGGAACTGCGCGTAGTCGCCGCGGTGGACGGTGAGCGCCCGGCCCAGGACATCGGCATCGCGGACGAACGCTGCACCCGTGCCGACCGGCGTGGCCAGCCACTTGTGCGGATCGACCGCCAGCGAGTCGATCTGCGCGAAGTCGCCGTAGAGGTGGCGGACCCGGTCGTCGAGGATGCCGAGGGCTCCGTAGGCGCCGTCGGCGTGGAACCAGATTCCGCGGTCGTGGGCGATGATGCGCATCTCGTCGAGCGGGTCCACGAGGCCGGTGTTCACATCGCCGGCCGAGGCGACGACGGCGACCGGCGTGCGGCCGGCAGCGATGTCCTCGTCGATGGCTCGGCGCAGGGCATCGAGGTTCGGGCGGCGAGCGTCGTCCACGTCGACGTGGTGGACGTTGTCGCGGCCGATCCCGAGGATGCCCGCGGCGCGACCGATGACGTCGTGGACCTGGGTGGTCGCGTAGATCCGGGGCGATGGCACCGCGCCGATGCCGTCACGGGAGATGTCGATCCCCAGCCGCTCCCCGGCGTGTTGGCGCGCGGCCGCGAGCCCGACGAGGTTCGCGACGGCGCCACCGCTCACGAAAACGCCCTGGAACGTCGACGGCAGGGTCAGGAGGTCGCGGAGCCAGCGGGTCGCCAGGTCCTCGATCGTGTTCGCGGGGTG
>JANNUK010000449.1:0-3827 GCA_031395155.1 Chloroflexota bacterium
CCTTCGGGTCGCTCGTTCCGTTCATCACCGACGACCCCAAGGGCGCCGTCGATCGCAAGAAGATGGAGATGACCCAGGACGTCATGGCCAACAGCCTTGTCTACTGGGTGCAGGACCTCTACCGGCGCGGATTCCTCGAGCAGGGTTCGAAGATCTACGCGATGACCTCGGAGGGCTCCACCCGGGTCGTGCCGTCGTATGGCGTCGTCTCGTCTGCCAAGGCGGCTCTCGAAAGCCACATCCGCCAACTCGCCATGGAGCTTGCACGACGGGGGAGCGGCGTGACCGCGAACTGCATCCGGGCCGGCGTAACCATCACCCCGGCGCTGCTGAAGATCCCCGAGTCGCAGGTGATGATCGATATCACGATGAAGCGCAATCCGACCGGGCGGATGACCACCCCTCAGGACGTCGCGAACGCGATCCTGGCCCTGTCCGGCGATGGCACCGACTTCATCAACGGCGACATCATCAGCGTCGACGGTGGGGAGTTCGTCACCGGCTCGTAAGACGGTCGGCCTAGAGCGACACTCCGATTGCCCCCGTCGCGAGCGAGAACAGCCAGATCGCGACGACCCCCAGGAGCGTGAACAGCACCACGACACGGGAGCGGTCGCTGCGATGCGCCTCGGGGAGCAACTCGGCCGCGCCGATGTACAGGAAGAAGCCGGCGAACACGCCGAGCATCACGCCGAGGATCGTCGAATCGATGGGCAGGACCTGACCGACGGCCACGCCGGCGACCGGGGCGATGGCCACGAGGCCCACCCAGCGATAGGCGACGCTCCGCGGCATGTGGCTCGCGAGGAGCAGGCTCACGACGCCGATCCCGTCGCTGAAGCGATGGATGATGACGACCGCGGCGATGACTAGGCCGACCCCGCCGCCGACGGTGAGGGCTGCCGACAGCGCGACGCCGTCGAGGAAGCTGTGGGCGCCCATCCCTCCCGCGCCGATGGTTCCGACGTGCCGATGGGCGGCCTCGCCGTGGTCCAGCTCAGCGGCCGTCTCATGGCCCACATGCAGCGTCGTCAGCTTCTCGATCGTGTAGAACGCCACGAACCCGATGGCGGTCGCGATCATCGCGGCGTCGAGGTTGTTGCCGAGTTGCTCAACTGCCTCGGGGATCAGGTCGAAGAACGCCGCCCCGATCCGGATCCCGGCCCCGACGGCGATGATCGGGCCAACCATGCGCACCGCGCGAAGGGCGAGCACGCCGCCGGCCAGGGCCGACAGGAATGCGCCGCCGGACACGAGGAGCGCGAGCGCGGTCATCGGTCTGCGGCCTCCCGGACGAGGCAGTCGGCACAGAGTCCGAACAGCTCCAGGCGGTGCGCGTCGACGCGAAAGCCGGTCCGGTCGGCGATCTCCGCGACGACCGAGCGGAAACCGGCGTCGTCGATTTCGGTCGACCGTCCGCAGCCATCACAGACGAGATGGTGGTGGTGGGCGGGTCGACAGGCCACGTAGGCGTGCTCGCCGCTGGGAAGATCGATGCGTTCGACGACACCAAGTTCCGCGAGGAGGTCGATTGCGCGAAAGACCGTTGCCCGCCCGATCCGCAGCTCACGGGCATCGGCATCCGCGACCAGGTCGGCCGCTGTAAACGGGCCCTCCCTCGCGGCGATCAGGCGCGTGGCGGCAAGACGCGGCGCGGTCAGGCGGTGGCCGGCCAGTTCGAGCGCCTCGGTCATCGTCGTTGAATGGGCCATGGGCGCCAGATGATACCGAGTCTCAGTACGAGTGTCGAGGCCCAGACTTCGGCAACGGCCAGGGCCGGCTGGGCGATACTGGCGGCGATGGACGATCGCGAGCGCCTCGAGGCAGCCGTGTCCCGGCTCGGCGTTCCCTACGAACTGTTCCCATGCGACCCGGCGCTGGCCGACACCGCCGCCTTTTGCGCCGCGTACGGATTCGCCCCCGACGACTCGGCCAACACGATCGTCGTCGTCGGCAAGGCCGACCCGCCGCGATTCGCGGCCTGCGTGGTCCTCGCTCCGAACCGCCTCGACGTCAATCGGACCGTTCGCGACCGGCTCGGGACGCGCAAGGCGTCGTTCGCGTCGGCCGAGGCTACCCGGGCCATCACAGGGATGGAACTCGGCGGTGTCACGGTGTTCGGGCTTCCCGCTGGGCTGCCGATCTTGGTCGACGCGCGCGTCCTCGACCGGGAGCGGATCGTGCTCGGGGGCGGCAGCCGGTCGTGGAAGGTGATTGCTGCGCCGGCAATCCTCCTGGCCGTGCCGAACGTCGAGGTGGTCTCCGGCCTGGCGAACGAGCCCGTGCCGCCCCGCGAGTAGCAGGCGCGGATACGCGCGTGCCGGGCCGATCCGCACGGTCCGATCGGGCCGTCCAGCCCTCGCGGACACCCTCGACCCTTCGCGACACTCGAACTGCGAGCGAGCGCTCGCTGTCCCGCCACGCGCGGCCGGCCCAACGATCGTGCGACCGGCGGGACGCTCCCGGTCACCATCGATGGGGGTTCGCTCCGTGCCAGCCGATCCAGCCACGCCACCGGTCAGTCGTCGCGAGCGGCGCCGGCGTGAACGCGCCGAGATCCCGTCCGGGCAGCACCGCCGCTCCGGTCACACGTCGGGCGGGCGCAAGGGTCCATCGCTGGCGGTCGTCTCGCTGTTGGCGGCGCTCCTCGGGTTCGGTGCGATCGCCGCGCTCCAGCTCGCTGCACCCGGCGACGAGGGATCGAGCCCCGCCGTCGGCGACCTGCTCATCCCGCCTGCGACCATCCCGGCCGGGATCGCCGTGGATGGTGAATCGGCGGGTCGGCCCGATGCCGCTCTCGTCCTGGAGATCTACGGCGACTACCAGTGTCCCGTGTGCGCTCGGTTCGCCCGTGAGTACCTGGGTCGGCTCGTCGCCGATTTCGTCCAGCCCGGCGACCTCCGCGTTGTCGATCGAGCGATCGCCTTCCTGGGAACCGGCCAACCCGACGAGTCCGAGCAGGCGGCGATCGGCGCTGCGTGCGCCGCGGACCAGAACCGGTACTGGGCTTTCCACGACATCCTCCTGTGGAACCAGCACGGCGAGAACGAGGGCGCGTTCAGCCCGGAGCGGCTCGCGGCGATGGCCGACGCCGTCGGGTTGGAGCGCGGCGCCTGGGATGCCTGCGTCGCTGATCCGGCCAGGCTCGCCGCGATCAGGCTGGCGACGGCGGATGCGGCTGCTGCCCAGATCGTGTCCACCCCGACGCTCGTCCTGGGCAACGCCAACGACCCGGCCGGTGGGGAGCGGATCGTGGGGATGCCGAGGACATACGAGGAACTGGCGGCGGCGATCCGCGCCCGGCTCGCGACGGGAGCCGTCACGAGTATCGCGCCCACCGTCCCATGACCCTGGGCGTGAACGACGGCTCAGGTCCGCTGGAGACACCGGACGTGAAGCGGCCGCGATGGGCGGCAACGGCGACGGCACCCCTTGCCGCGACCGGTCTGGCTGCCGCCGGCGTCCTCATCGCGGCGTACTTGACCGCGACGCGCCTGGCCGGCGACCTCCCGGCGTGCGGCCCCCTCGCCGGCTGCGAGCAGGTGGCGACGAGTGCCTACAGCGAGGTGTTCGGCATCCCGGTCGCGGCGTTCGGCCTGGGCTACTCGCTGGCCGTCCTGGTCGCGGTCATGGCGTGGTGGCGGACCGGCTCACGACGCGCGGTCCTCGCGGCCTACGCCCTCGGCCTCATGGGACTCGTGGTCGTCGCCTATCTCACGTACCTCGAGCTGTTCGTCATCCACGCGATCTGCGCGTGGTGCGTGGCCTACGCGGCCACGGTCGCCCTTGGTTGGGTGGTCACCGCGCTGGCACTGCGTCGCTGATCG
>JANNUK010000452.1:0-6938 GCA_031395155.1 Chloroflexota bacterium
TGTCGATCGTCCTCCTGCTCTCCCAGGCACTGTCGGCGGCCGCGTCAGCAGCCCCCGGTACCTCGAGCTCGTCCACGGCCACGGCCCCAATCCAGGCCGGGCTCATCGACGACCTCCGGAGTGGTCGGGAGACCAGCTTCGTCGTCGATTTCGCCGCGACCACCGACCTGCGAGGTGCGAGCAAGCTCAAGGATCGCGGCGACCGAGGCCGCTTCGTCGTCGACGCGCTGCAGCGGACCGTCGGCGCCTCACACGGTCAGGCCCTCGACCTGGCCAAGGGCGCCAAGGGCATCCATGCCCAGTCGTTCTGGCTGACGAATGTCGTCGTCATCCACGCCGACGCCGTCCGTGGTCGGGCGCCCGACCAGACCGTTGCCAAGCGCCTCGCCGCGCTCGCGGAGCAGTTGGCGAGGCAGGGCGGGGTCAAAGCCGTTCGCGCGGAGAAAACGTACGCCATCGTCGAGCCGGTCAAGACGGCCGGGCCGGTTCCGCAGGCGGCACCGGGCGTGTTCCAGCCCGAGTGGGGGATCGACAAGGTCCGCGCGCCCGAGGCGTGGGACCTGGGGATCACTGGCTCCGGGATTGTCGTGGCGACGATCGACACCGGCGTCGAATTCGATCACGAGGCGCTCGTCGAGCACTACCGCGGCAACAACGGCGGCGGCTCTTTCACCCACGACTACAACTGGTGGGACCCCACCGGGATCTGCGGACCCGTTCCCTGCGACAACGCCGGCCACGGGACCCACACGATGGGCACGATCGTCGGCGGCGACCTCGACGGGCCCCTGGCGGACATCGGCGTCGCGCCCGGCGCGACCTGGATCTCGGCCAAGGGATGCGCGGACTTCGGTTGTTCCGAGGGGGACCTCCTCTCGTCCGGCCAGTTCATGCTCGCGCCGACCGACGTCGACGGCAACAACCCGGACCCGGCGAAGCGGCCCGACATCGTCAGCAACTCGTGGGGCAGCGACGACCCGAACGACACGTTCTACCTGGAGACGGTCCAGGCGTGGCGCGCGGCCGGGATAATCCCGGTCTTCGCCGCGGGCAATGCCGGCCCCGGCTGCGGCAGCGCCGGGACGCCCGGTAATGCGAATGAGGTCATCAGCGCCGGCGCCACAGACATCGACGACATCATCGCGGACTTTTCGTCGCGCGGTCCATCCCCAACCGGAAAGATCAGCCCGAACGTGTCGGCGCCCGGCGTCGACGTCGTGTCCAGCGTGCCCGGCGGCGGCTACGCAGCGTTCTCCGGAACGTCCATGGCAACCCCGCATGTCGCGGGCGCGATCGCGCTCATGCTGTCATCCGAACCCGCACTTGCCGGCAACTTCGACGGCGTCCTCGACGCCCTCAACCAGACGGCCATCGACCGGCCCGACGAGCAGTGCGGCGCCGTCGACGAAGATCTCGATCCGAACTTCGTGTATGGCGAAGGCCGGATCGACGCCAAGGCCGCGGTCGATCTCGTGAAGACCGGCGGTACCCTCACCGGCACGGTCCGGGACGCCCTGACCAGCGATCCGATTGCCGGCGCCCGGGTGAGTGCGGACGATGGCTCGCGGACGTTCGCGACCACGACCGGCGGCGACGGGGTCTACGAGATATTCCTCGCCGCGGGCACCTACGCCGTCTCGGCAAGCGCCTTCGGCTATGAGCCGACGGCCGTTCTTGGCGTGGTCATCGAAACCGATGTGACGACGACCCGGGATCTTGCCCTCCAAGCCCTGCCCCGGTTCACGGTGTCCGGCACCGTCACCTCGGCCGAGAACGGATCACCGTTCGTGGGCGCGTCGGTCAAGGCCGTCGGGACGCCGGTAGCGCCGGCCTCCTCCGATGCGTCCGGTAACTACTCCATGATCCTCCCGATCGGTACCTACACGCTCGAGGCGACGGCCGGCGGCTGCACCGACCCGAGCATGGCCGACATCGAGTCCTTCGCAGACGACGTCGACGCGGACTTTGCCCTGACGCGCAAGATCGATGCCTTCGGGCACGCCTGTCGGGCAATCCCGTTCGAGTGGTTCGACGCGCCGAATCAGACGGCGCTGTACGGCGACGAAATCGCGGGCCGGCTGCGCCTGCCGTTCGAAGTCCCGTTCTACGACGAGGCCTACGGGAGTGTGTTCATCTCGGAGAACGGCTACATCAACTTCCTGCAGGCCGAACAGGGATTCTTCTTCCCATCGGGGATCCCCAGCGCCAATCCACCAAATGCCGCGATTTACCCGTTCTGGCAGGACCTCGTTGTCGATGACCAGAGCTCCATCGAATACGGGACGCTGACCGACGGGGCCAACGAAGCCTTCGTCATCGAGTACGCGGGAGTTCGCGTGTTCGGCGGGACGGCCCGACTGACCTTCGAGGTCAAGCTCTGGCAGGACGGCACCATCGACTTCCTGTACGGCGCAAACCCGGTGAGCCCGGGCGATGGGCGCGCCGCTCTCGTCGGGATCGAGAATCCCGCCGGAGATGACGCCCTCCAGGTGGCGTTCTTCGAGCGCGTGGTTGGACCCAATCGGGCGATCCGCATCGAAACGGTCCCGGTCGGGATCGTGGCCGGGACCATCACCGACGCCAACGACGGCGAACCGATCGTCGGGGCGACGGTCTCGGCGACGCCCGGCCACCGTTCGGTGCGCACGCGCCTGGACGGTACCTACGAGCTCCGCCTGCTGGGCGGCATGTACTCGGTCACCGCGGCCGAGGACCCGTATGTGTCGGAGACGATTCCGGTCGTTCTTGTCGTGGAAGGCTCCACGACCACGATCGATTTCAGCCTCGACGCAGCGACCGCTGCGGTCGATCCGACGGTCATCGATGCGACGGTCGAGTTCGGCGAGACCACCCAGGCCGTCGTGACCCTGTCGAACGACGGCTCGGCCGACCTCCTCTGGACGGCCGCAGAGCGCGACCTTGGGGCGACCCTGCCCGACCTGCCGCCGGCCGTCGCCGGCGTCTTCGGGAAGCCGCTCTATCGAAGCTCGCCGCTTCCGACCGGCTACCCGCGATCCGTCGTGAACGACTTCGACCCAGACACGCTGCCGATCGTCATCGACGATCCGGACGACGACTCGACCGGGCCCGTGGAGACCCTCGCGGTCCGTGCGCAATCGGATGCCGTCCAGGTCGCGATCGCCATCGACTACGGCCCGACGACCCCATTCGGATCGCTGGGTGGGTACATCTATCTCGATGTCGACCAGGATCCCTCGACCGGCCTGCCGCCGGCTGCGTTCTTCGGACTGCCATCCCAGGACATCGGGTTCGACTACTTCGCCACGCTGTTCGACGTTGGGCGCGGGGTCCTGCCCGTCTTCGACCTGGACGGCAACCTCACGGCCGAGGTGGCCGCGAACGTAGACGGTTCGACCCTGTCCTTCGCCATTCCGCTTGACGCCCTCGGCGGTGACGACGGACAGATCGACGTCGCCCTCGACAACGGGACGGGAGGTCCCGAAGACTGGGCCCCCGATGCCGGACACGGCACGATTCAATCGTTCACCGATCTGTCCTGGCTGATCGCTGTGCCCGACGCCGGGACGATCGAGCCCGCCGGGAATGACGCTGTCACCATCTCGCTCGGTAGCCCGACCCTGAGTCCCGGCGAGTACCGGGCGCAGCTTGTCTTCGTGACGAACGCCCCGAAGCAGCCGCAGGTTCCCGTCAACGTGACGCTGACCGTGACGCTTCCGGACGCGTTCGGTCGGGTGTCCGGAACTGTCAGTGACGTGCACAGTGGCGAGCCACTGGCGGACGCGTCCGTCCTCGTCCACGCGTCATGGCTCGGCTTCCCGCTCGACCTGCCGGCAACCACGGCAGGCGACGGCAGCTGGTCGGTCATCGGACCGGAGGGGACGTGGCCGACGGACGTCACCGTGGCCGGCTATCTCGGCACGGCCATACAAGCCTCGATTGTCCGCGGCGTGATCACCGGCGGCGCCGACGCTGTGCTCCATCGGATCCAGCCGCACGCGTCCGTCGACGGCGGACCCTTCTCGTTCATCCTGCCCGCGGGCCAGGTCGGCCACGGGACCCTCGTCATCGGCAACCCCGGTGGGCACGAGGACCTCTCATTTGAGATCAGGGAACGAGCCGGCCCGGTCATCGTGGCCGGCCACGCCGCGCCTCTGATCACGGCCGCCACCACGACCACGAGCACGGCTCCGGCAGGCCACGTCACCCAACGCGTGACACCGTCCATCAGCGGCGCCCCATCGCTCGTCCTCATGGATGTCCTGCCCTGGGGCTTCGACGCGATCCAGCAGGTCCTCGCGGCCAACGGCGTCCCGTTCGACGTCGCCGGTTCGGCCGAGATGGGCACCCTGGACCTCGTGGGGTACCAGGCGATCTATGTCGGCAACGACCAGCCGCAGGCGTTCTACGACGCATTCGCGGCGAACTTCGACCGCTTCGACGATTACGCCTCGGGCGGCGGTTACCTGTGGTTCGGCGGCGCCGCCTTCGGGTTCGAGAACGGAAACCTCGACGGCTTCGTCCTGCCGGGTGGCCTGACCATCAGTGGACCCGTCTATGAGGACCAGAACAACGTGGATGCGCCGGACCATCCTTTGATGGCCGGGATGCCGAACCCGTTCTCCGGTTCGTCCGCCAGCCACGTGGTCTTCGCCGACCTGCCGGCCGGTGCGACCGTCATCGCCAGCGGCGCGTCGAGCGGGCAGCCGACGCTCGTCGAGTACGAGCACGGGGCCGGGCGGATCCTGGCGGTCGGCCAGACGGTCGAGTTCGGCTGGGGCCTTGGCCAGGACACGCAAATCGTCCTCGCGAACGGCGTCCCGTACATCGAGTCGTTCGTTCCATTCACCGACCTGCCCTGGCTGTCGGTGACGCCGAGCGACGGGGTCATCGCCCCCGATGGTTCGGTGGCGCTCGACGTGATGGTCGACACGACCGGCCTCGAGCCGGGCGTGTATACCGGGTTCGTCGTGGTGTCCACGAACGATCCGGACAACCGTCGGGTCCAGGTCCCGGTCTCCGTGGTCGTGCCCGCGTATCGGCAGGGTGTCAATGCCGGCGGGGACGAGTACGTCTCGCTCGGCGGCGTGCCCTACGCCGCGGACCGCGCCTACGCACCGGGTGCCTTCGGGTACGTCGGTGCTTCGGCAACGCGGCAGACCGGTGCCGGCATCGCCGGAACCGCGGACGACCCGCTGTACCAGCGCCTGCGAGTGGGGATGTCGGCATACCGGTTCGACGTCCCGAACGGGGTCTACACCGTGGACCTCTCGTTCGCGGAGTTCCTGGTCAGGCGTGCCGGAGATCGTGTCTTCAGCGTCGCCATCGAGGGAGTCGCCGTCCTCGCCAACTTCGACGTCTTTGCCGAAGCCGGCGGCCAGCGCGTGGCGCTCGATCGGTCGTTCAGCGTCTCTGTCACCGACGGCGTGCTGGACATCGCGTTCGTGGCCCAGCGTGGCGACAAGCCCATCGTCAACGCGATCCTGGTCACGCACGACCCGGGAGCGGGCGGCCCGTAGGCGCCAGCTCCGAAAGCGGCAGTCGGAAAGAGCCGGCCGGGCAGCCGCCCGGCCGGCTCTGTTCTATCGCGACGGCGTGACGGTCAACGTTCCGATCATTCCGTACGCTTCGTGCCCCGGGAGGTGACAGACGTAGGCCAGCGTTCCCGGCGTGTCGAACGTCACGACTGTGGTGCGTGTGGTGCCGGCGTCGATCGAGACTTCCGTCGGCTGCTGGTCATGCACGGGCTCTGCTCCCGTCCGGTGCCCCTGGTGAATCGCGTCGTCGCCGACGATCCATTCGTGATCGATCGGATCCGTGTTGCGGATCACGAACGTCACCGGGACACCGGCCGGCACGGTGATCGTCGCCGGCTCGAAGCGCGAGTAGGCAATGTCGATGTCGACGAACGGCGTGGCCGCCCGGGTCGAGCACGCCGCGACGACCAGCGCGGCCGCGGCCAGGAGCCCCGCGCGGCCGCCGCCGCGCCGGGCGGAACCGACGCTCACCGGGTGGCGCGGGCCGGTCGCCATGCCGTGATCAGGAGGATTGCGCCGATGCCGGCGAAGATGGTGAGGAGCGCCACGGCGAGCCGTTCGCCGGTGATCCCCACTTCCGCGGGTGTCGGCAGGTCCAGTCCGGCCTGAACGCGCGACGGCGTGCCCTGACCGGAGGCGTCGATGGCGAGGTCAAACGCAAGCTGCGATGCCGAGGCGTCGATCGCGATCTTGCTTAGCCACGCGGACTCGGGAACCCATCCCATGCCCTGGTCGCTGCGAAGGTCGGTCAGCAGCGAGTCCGTCGCAGCCTGGCTGTGCTGGAGTTCCATGCCGTTGGGCAGCACCGGCGACGGCAGCAGCGCCGGCTTGCGATCGGTCAGCAGGTAGACGTCGGCCTCGACCCGCTCAGACCCGGTCTTGCCTAGGGTGAGGATCCGCAGCGGGACCCACGGATTCGGCGTCGGGATCGTGAGATGGACGGGCGTGCCGTCGCCCAGCTGCTGGCCGCGCGAAGCGGCCGCGTCGGCGTCGAACGCCGCGGCGAGGAAGATCGGGCTGCGGCTCGCATAGAACTCGAGGACTTCGGGCGCGTCGGGCGGGAGGCGGAAGCCGTGATCCTTGGCCCACTGGCCGATCGCGGCAGCGCCGCCGCTGAGAACGGTGAGGTCCAGGGCATCGATCCTGACCTTCTGCAGCTCGACGGCCGAGCCTACGGCCGCGTCGGCGGCGAAGAGGCGCGCGGACTCTCGCACCGGGTCCGTCTCACGGATGAGCCGCTGGAGCGTCCAATCGCCGCCTTTCTCGACATTCGTCGGCACTCCCGGCAGGGGGATGAGGCTCCCGAACGACCCGCCGCCACCGGCGAACTCGAAAGCCGTCACGTAGTGCTCGATGCCGTCGTGGTAGGCGGCGAGGGTCGTGGTCCGGAGCAGGTTCACGGCCCCGTTCGGGCCGATGAGA
>JANNUK010000107.1:0-1589 GCA_031395155.1 Chloroflexota bacterium
GTCGCTGTCGGAGAGCCGGAGCCGGTCGGGATGGTCGTCGGAGTCGGTGGCGGGATCGCGGTCGAAGGCGGAACACTCGCGTCCGGGACGCGCGCATCGCGGAAGACGCCGAGGCCGGCAGCCACGCCGACGAGGAGGACGAGCGTCCCCAGGAATACGATCGGAAGCAGCAGCGCAGAGCGAACCGGCCGCCGCGGGTTGGGTGCCATGTGCCCAAGCCTAGCGGGCAGCGCTGCGGAGCGCGGGCGACGGCCCATCGTGCGCTCCGGTTCCTCCGGGACGAGTACAGTCCCTCGACACCCTTCCGCGCTCCGGCCATCATGCGCCCATGCTGCTGACGTCTCCAGGGTCGGGGACATCGTGACCGCGATCGAGGAGGTCGTCGCCGCCGTCGACGACTGGGCCGGCCGCGACGTGCAGGTCCAGCCCCTGGCCGGCGGCCTGACGAATCGAAACTCCATCGTCACCGTGGATGGCGAGCGGACCGTCATCCGGATCCCGGGCGCGAAATCGGAGCTTCTCGCAGTCGACCGGACCAACGAGGCGTTCAACACGCGCGCCGCTGCGGAGACCGGCACTGGAGCCCCGGTCCTTCACGAGCTCCCACAGTTCGGCGTCCTCGTCCTTGGCTTCATCGAAGGACGAACGATGTCGAACGAGGCCTTCACGACCCCCGGGATGCCTGCGCGCGTCGCCGCCGGGCTCCGCCGGTTGCACGCCGGGCCACGATTCCTCCACGACTTCGACATGTTCCGGCTGGTCGAACGGTATCTCGGCGTCGTGGAGCAGCGAGACATCAGGATCCCGGACGGCTACCGCGACCGGCTGCCCGCTGTGGCGCGGATCGAAGCCGCGATGGCCGCCCGGCCGCTGGCGACCGTCCCGTGCCACAACGACCTGCTCGCCGAAAACTACATCGACGACGGGACGGACCTGCGGATCATCGACTATGAGTACAGCGGCAACAACGACCCGACGTTCGAGCTCGGCAACACGTGCCAGGAACTCGGCTGGGACGACAGCCGCGTGCGTGAGTTGTGTGCCGCGTACTTCGGTGAGGCGACGCCCTCGCTGCTCGCCCGGATGCGCCTCAACATGGTGATGTCCGATGTCGGCTGGACGCTCTGGGCGGCGATCCAGGCCCGGATCAGCCCGATCGACTATGACTTCTGGGGCTGGGCGCAGGAGCGATGGGGGCGCGCGACCACGATGATCGACGGCCCCGACTTCGAGGGTTGGCTGCTCGACGTCCAGGCTTGAGGCGCGGAGCCGCAGGGATCCCCGGCAGCAACGGCCCGGTCGGCGCTGCCGACCGGGCCGTTCGAGCTCAGGTGAGCCGTCGGATCACTCCGGCGGGATCTCCTTGAACGCGTAGTTCACGTTGATTCCCCTCGACCGCCGGACGAACACCGTAACGAGATACCAGCCGAGCGAGAAGACCAGGACGCCGCCCACGATCTGGTAGGCGAGGTCGCTGGTGAGTCCGAGCGACGGCTCGGTGATGAACAGGAACAGGAACAGCGCGCCCGCGACGGCGCCGATCACGCCGACGACGGTGACCAGCGGGAAGCCGCCGATCTTGTACGCGG
>JANNUK010000541.1:0-1713 GCA_031395155.1 Chloroflexota bacterium
AGGTCACGACGGCGATGGGTCCCCTTCGAAGGGGGAAGCCGGCTGAGACGAACGTCAGCCGCAGGCCTCGTTCCAGCGCACGACGACGGGCGCTCCATGTTCCCAGCCGAGCACGGATACCGTGGCGGTCGACAGCGCGAACATTCTGCCGTCCTGCGGCGGGTGCCCCAGCCAGCGGGCCGCGAGCACGCGCAAGAGGTGGCCGTGGGCGAACGCGAGGACCGGCTGCTCGGAGTTCCCGTTGACGCGGACGCGAGCGATGAACCGGTCAACCCTGGTCGCGACGTCGTCGGCGGCCTCGCCGCCGGGTACGGGGCCTCGCCAGATCGTCCAGTCCGCCAGACCCTCGCGGATTTCGGCCGTCGTTCGATCCTCGAGGTCACCGTAGTCCCACTCCAGCAGATCGTCGTCCGTGGTGACACGATCGGTGAACCCCGCCAGCCGGGCGGTGTCCAGGGCTCGCGACAGGGGGCTGGAGACCACTGCGCCGAACGTCGTGCCGGCCAGCTTGGCGGCGACCGCCGCCGCCTGGGCCCGTCCTCGCGGGGTCAGCGGGACGTCCGTGCGTCCGGTGTGACGGAGCAGCCGCGCCCACTCGGTTTCGCCATGCCGGACCAGCCAGAGGTTCGGTCGCGCGGTCGTCTCTGCCATGTGGCCGAGCGTAGCATCCGAAGCGGTCGGTCAGACGCAGAGCGGTGCACGCTCCGCGGTGGGGCGGGATCCCGTTCCACTCCAGCCCGGAGGATCGAACGCTAGAGTGGGCTCGATGATTCGCGTCGGTTCGATCGTCATCCGCGTCGACGATCTGGAGCGCCAGACGGCGTTCTGGTCCGCGGCGCTCGACTACGTCCGTCGCGAAGACACGAGCGACGACTTCGTCCTGATGCGGCCCAGGGATGGTGTCGGGCCGAACGTCTCGCTCGACCGGGTTCGATCGACCGTGCAGGTGCCGCCGCGCATCCACCTCGACCTCTACGCCGAGGACCAGGCCGCTGAGGTCGCGCGGCTGATCGCGTTGGGCGCCACCGAGGTGCATTGGGACAAGCGCCCGGCGGACGCGGACTACGTGATCCTGGCCGACCCGGAGGGCAACCGCTTCTGCGTCGTCGACGCGAGCTGAGAGAGCGTGGGCCGCCACCGCTGCTAGAGTGCGGCCGATGCCTTCACCTCTCCTTGCCGACGCGTTCGGCCATCACGTCTGGGCCACGATTCGCGTGCTCGATGCGTGCGCTGCCCTTGATGGCGCGCAGCTGGCGACCACGGTGCCCGGCACCTTCGGCTCGATC
This sequence comes from Chloroflexota bacterium, assembly GCA_031395155.1. Classification (GTDB taxonomy): domain Bacteria; phylum Chloroflexota; class Limnocylindria; order Limnocylindrales; family CSP1-4; genus CAKKPP01. The sequence goes on from JANNUK010000541.1 coordinate 1,287, forward strand.
ATCGACACGCTCCGCCACCTCGTGGGCGGGGACGTGTTCTACCTGGATGTCCTGCGCGGCGGCGAGCCGGAGCGCTTCGATGAGGAGGCGAGCGACCTTGCGATGCTGCGCGCCGTGATGGCGGCCCACGATTCGGCCTGGCAGCGCCTCGTCGCCGGCGATCTCGACCCCACGACCGACGTCGTCGAATCTGAAGACTCCGGCCACGAGACCCACGCGCCGCTCTCGATCCGGCTCGCCCAGGCGCTCCACCACGGGACCGACCATCGCAGCCAGGTCTGCACCGCGCTCACGAGCCTGGGCATCGAGCCGCTGGCGATCGACGTGTGGGACTTCGGCGGCCGGGACGGCCGCGTGTTCACCGAACCGACCGGAGCGGCCGAACCGTCTGCCATGGATCCTGGAGCGTGATCCGCAGCCGGTCCGC
>JANNUK010000577.1:0-1596 GCA_031395155.1 Chloroflexota bacterium
CGAGGTCGACCAGTTCGGCCGTATCCCCATCTCCGGGGTCAACCGATGCGGTCGCGGTCCCGGAGTACCCCGGCGAGTACCCCGGCCGATCGGTTCGGCGCGGTGGTCGCCTGCCGCGGGAGTCCGGTCCGTCTGTCACCATGCCCGGCATCGATGTCCGCCCTAACTCCTGATCGCCCAGCTGTCCTGTCGCGTCGCGTCCGATTGCCCGGTGGAGAGATCGAGTATGCGCTGCGGCCAACCCCCAGGGCCCGAAGCCTGCGCGTCACCATGGACGCGCACCGGGGGATCATCGTGACGGTCCCGCCGCCCACCCGCCGGGGCTGGGCACATCCCGAGCCGATCGTGGAATCGTTCCTGCGAGAACGAGAGGCCTGGGTTCGCCGCCACCTGGAGCGCCACGAGCGAACGCGCGCCGAGATCGCAGCCCGAGGCGGCCACGTCGACGGCGGGCTCGTCCGCTTTCGCGGCGAGCTGCACCGCCTGCGGATCACCCCCGCCCCGCCGGGCCGGCGCCGGAGCTCCGTGGCCCGGAGCGGCGAGGACGACGCGGATGTCCTGCTCGTTGAGATCGCTGCTCGGGACAGGCGACCGCTGATCCGCGTCCTCCGCGACTGGTTTCGCGAGCGCGCCGAGGAGACACTCTGGAGGGAGATCGACCGCCATGCGTCGGCGCTCGATGTCATTCCGGCCGCGGTCTCCCTGCGCGACCCGCGCAGCCGCTGGGGGAGTGCCTCACGAGAGCTGAGGCTCATGTTCTCGTGGCGCCTCATCCTTGCCCCGCCGGAGGCGCTCGAGACCGTTGTCGTCCACGAGCTTGCGCACCTGAAGGTCTTCGGGCACGGCCCCAGCTTCTGGGCGGTGGTGGCTTCCCGCGTTCCCGATCACGCCCGCTGGCGGCGCTGGCTGCGCGAGCACTCGCATGAGTTGCACGCGGCGCTCGACGCCGACGAGATGTGACGCGACGGCGAGCCGCAAAGGGCTGATCAACGACGGTCCGCGGTGCCGGCAGGCACCGCGCCGCGGCGACACGAACACGACGGCCGTTCGTCCTGGCCACAAAGTAGGGCTCACACCATGACCCACCTCCGGTGCTACGTTCGGTAAACCATCACACCGCACGGAGGAGAACCGGATGGTGAACGTTCGGCGCATCGTCATCAGCGCCCTGATCCCCGCCATGGTGCTCGTCGCAGCGAGTACAGCGACCGCCGTCGGCCGGCCGCAGGACAAGGCCGATGTCTGTCATCGGACGGGCAACGGCAGCTTCCATGAGATCAACATCTCCGGGAACGCCCTGCCGGCGCACCTGCGCCACGGCGACGTGGTCCCCGACGAGTACGGCGACTGCCCGTAGTCGCCCTCAGGGTTGTCCGCCCGGGGGCGGGCAACCCGCCGTCGGCAGGGTGATGCCGGCCAGAGATCCCAACACGCCCCAGACCACCGGGAGATCCGATGACGGCTGCCCTTGCCCCTGCGCGGGTCGCGACGCTCGGCGCCTCGTCCCTGCGCGTATCGATCGTGATGCCCTGCCTGAACGAGGCCGCCACCGTGGCCACCTGCGTGCGCAAGGCGCGTGCCTGGCTGTCGGCGTCC
>JANNUK010000581.1:0-10800 GCA_031395155.1 Chloroflexota bacterium
CTCCGGCCCGGCCAGGTCGAGCGCCACACCCATGACTACAAGCGCAACGGGACGACGAGTCTGTTCGCAGCGCTCGAGGTCGCCACCGGCAAGGTCACCACCGAAGCCCGAGCGCGTCACACCGGCGCCGACTTCCTCGCCTTCCTCCGCCATGTCGAGCGGGCGTACCCCACAGGCGAGCTCCATGTCGTCCTCGACAACGTATCCACCCACAAGACGCCCGACGTCCGGGCCTGGCTCGAGCGTCATCCGCGGATCACCTTCCACTTCACGCCGACCTCGGCCTCCTGGATGAACCAGATCGAGACGTGGTTCGGGATCCTCACCCGCGGGGCGCTCCGCCGGGGCAGCGTCGGTTCGGTCAAGGAGCTCATCGCCAAGATCGACCTGTTCGCCGCCAACTGGAACGCCGGGGCCAGCCCATTCGCCTGGGTCAAGACAGCCGACGAGATCCTCGCCAAGGCGGTCCGCAAACGCCCAGCCATTTCCGAATCACGACACTAGGGCTCCGTCGGTCATCTGACTCGACACACTGGTTGGTTACCTGATTCGTGAGCATCGCCCCGGCCCCCGTTCCCGAGGTCCCAGTCGCGCAGCCCTTGGCGTAATCACCCCACATGTGCCTCGCGGTAGTCAGCGACCCATCCCAGCGAGACCTCTAACGGCTGGCGGCGTCATCGACGAGTGCGGAATGCACCATGGATCCGGTTCGCCAGTTCGGTCAGCGATCGGACCGTCAGTGTCGCCGGCCCGTCATCGGCCAGGTGGGCCGCCTGGATCGCCGCCCACGGGCCCCGCCGCAACCAGACCGCGCGCATCCCGGCGGCCGTCGCCGGCACGACGTCGTTGTCGATCCGGTCGCCGACGTACGCGACGTCGGCCGGATTCGGCGAGCCCATCAGCGCGAGGGCGCGGGCGAAGAACGCCGGATCGGGCTTGGCGACACCGAGCTCCTCCGACATCGCCATGACCTCGGCGTCGATGCCAAGGGCCCGAAGCTCCGCGCCGCGCGACGCGGGCTGGTTGGCGACGATCGCGACGCGATATCCCCGGTCCCGAAGACCCGGGACGACCGTGCGCGCGTCGGGATAGAGATCGGCTTCACGGAAGCGGCCGAACGCCGCATCGACGGCCGGTGCCAGGGATCGCCAGTCGTCGACGCCGAGTGCGGCGAAGGCATCGTGATGCTCGCCGCCTCGGGCAATCACCGCGCCGAGGAGCGCCATGAAGGTGAGCCGGGGCACGCCGAGGACGTCCGCCCAGGTCGCCCAGATCCTCGTCTCGTCGATGAGCGTCTCGCCCACATCCAGGCAGACCCAGCGGCCGGTGGCCAGGGGCGCGTCACCGCCTACGGGTAGAGCCCCCGGACGTGCATTGCGTCGGCGACCCGCTGGACCGCGACGAGGTAGGCACCGGTGCGCATGTTGACGTCCTCGCGTTGGGCCATGGCCAGGACCTCGGCAAACGCCTTGACCATGATCCCGTGCAGCTTCTCGTTGACCATCGCCTCGTCCCAGTGATCGCGATTCAGCGCCTGGACCCACTCGAAGTAGCTGACCGTCACGCCACCGGCATTGCACAGGATGTCGGGGATGATGAAGACCCCGTTGGCGTGGAGGATCTCGTCCGCCTCCGGGGTGGTCGGTCCATTGGCCGCCTCTGCGACGACCTTCGCCTTGATCCGAGCGGCATTTCGTGCGGTGATCTGGTTCTCGAGGGCGGCCGGGATGAGGATGTCGCAGTCGACCTCGAGGACGGCCGTCCCCGAGATGTCGGTTGCGCCGGGGAAGCCCTGGACCGTGCCGTGCTCCTGCTTCCACGCGATCACGCGATCGATATCGAGGCCCGCGGGGGAATGGATGCCGCCGGTCGAATCGGACACCGCGACCACCGTCGAACCCTCGCCCCGGATCAGCCGCGCCGCGATGGACCCCGCGTTGCCAAAGCCCTGGACGCTCACCGTCGCCCTGGTCAAATCCATCCCGAGGTGGCGCGCCGACTCGACAATCGTGAAGACGGCGCCGCGCGCGGTCGCTTCGTGGCGGCCTTCAGAGCCGCCGAGGGCAATCGGCTTGCCGGTGACGACACCCGGAACGGTGTAGCCCACGTGCATCGAGTACGTGTCCATCATCCAGGCCATGGTCTGCGCGTTCGTGTTCACGTCCGGTGCCGGGATGTCCCGCTCGGGCCCGATGAGCAGTTCGATCTCGGTCGTGTACCTGCGCGTGAGCGCCTCCAGCTCCTTCAGGCTCAGCTGCTTCGGATCGACGATGACGCCGCCCTTGCCGCCGCCGTACGGGATTCCAACGACGGCACACTTCCAGGACATCCACATCGCGAGGGCCTTGATCTCGTCGCGGGTCACGTCCTGGTGATAACGGATCCCGCCCTTGGCGGGGCCCCGGCCGAGGTTGTGCTGGACCCGGTAGCCGGTGAAGACCCGGACCGACCCGTCATCCATGCTTACCGGGAAGTGAACGGTCAGTTCGCGGCGCGGCTCGCGCAGGACCTGACGTATCCCGTCGTCGAGGCCGAGTCGGTCGGCCGCAAGGTCGAACTGGTGCTTCGCAACCTCCCATGGGTTGATCGTCGCGCCGGCTTGTTCGGTGGTCATGAAGGTCGTGATCCTCCGCGGCGGGCCCGCTACCGGGACCCGGGATGTCGGGTCGTCTCCCGGACGACCCCACGGGGCGCGGCTGCCGCATGGGCAAAGCGCGCACTGGAAGCGGCCGGAGTATAGCCGGGCGGGCTCACTTCTGCCCGCCGGTCGAACCCATCTCGCAACCCGGCTGCAACCGTCCCGCAACCATGACCCGCGCGATCACGCGCGCCTCCGCCCGAGGGGGGGTCGGGCGATCAGGGCGCCCTGTGGAGGGCCACGGCACCGACGCAGCCGGGGCCGAGGTGCGGACCGACGGACGCCCCGACCAGCTCGATGCTGACCTTGGCGGGATCGATTCCACCGGGCACCCGCGCGATGAGCGCGTCGCGGAACGCCTCGACGTCGGCGTTCGTGGTGTGGAGCACCGACAGTCGCTCGATCGGGCGAGAGCACGTCAGCTCGATCGAGCGCTCGCGGGCCTTGCTGCGCGTCCGGACCCGATCGGCCGTGTCGACGAGGCCATCCTTGACCTGGATGATCGGCTTCACGGAGAGGATCGTCCCGATTGCGGCTCGGGCACCGCTGATCCGGCCGCCCTTCTTGAGGTACTCGAGCGTTTCCACCGCGAGGAATGTGCTGATGTCGGGGACCCGTGCCTCCAGGGCTCGAGCGATGTCGGCGGCGCTCATGCCGTCCGTGGCCAAGGCCACGCCGATCTCGGCGAGGATGCCCTCGGCCATCGAGACGGCCATCGAATCGACGATGTGGATCTCGCGATCGGGCAGCATGCCCTTCGCGATCTCGGCGCTCTTGATCGTGCCCGACAACGTGTTCGCCACGTGGATCGACACGATCGCCTCGGCCCCATCGGCGAAGGCCGCGTCGTAGACCGCCTTGAACTCACCGGGGCTCGACGCCGCGGTCGTCGGAAACGGGGCATCGGGCGCGGTCATCCGGCGCCAGAAGTCCTCGCGCGACAGCTCGACGCCGGCCTTGAACGTCTCGGACCCGAAGTTCACGATCAGCGGCACGATCCGGATCCCAAGCCTCGCAGCGGCGGCCGGGTCCATATCCGACGCCGAGTCGGTGACGATGGCAACGCGACTCATGGTTATCCTCTTCCTCCGGCCATGACCCACGGTGGGTCGGATCCCCTCAGGCCCCAAGCATACGTTGGGCGCAGCCCGACGGGAACCCCAAATCGGTCGAGCCCACGGGCGAGCCGCAACGGCCCGGCTCGGCCCGGCAGTGGGGCATGCCCGGCTCAGCCGGCTGCGGTCCCCACGACGTGCTCGTATGGGCGCAGGCGGGAAATCGGCAGCGTGGCCACGGCCAGCAGCGCGAGCGTGGCCCCGAGGATCCCGTCGATGCCGAACGCCATCGCTGCAAGGCCGCCGATCAGGCTGCCAAAGATCTGGCCCAGGGCCAGGAACACCGAGTACAGACCCATGATCGCTCCGCGGTCCGCCGGGTAAGCCTCGCTGATGTCGGCCAGCAGTCCGAGGGCGGCCGGGGTCGCCCCGGCAAGCACGAAGAGGCCGGCGCCCGCAATCAGGCCGAACAGTGGAGGGACGATCGCCGGTGCCCCCGCCGAGTGATTGACGACGACCGCGGCGATCACGCTCATGGCCCCGCCACCCACGCCGTACAGGATGATCGTCGTCCGACGATAGCGCTTGAACCGCTCCCCCCAGAAGGCCAGGCCGGCAAAGAAGATGACGAGGGCCACCCCGAGGCCGAGCGCGATCTGGGAACCGACGAACCCGCCCATCAGGACCTGGCCGGGAAATCTGCCGTCGGGCTCACGGATCAGCTGGAAGATCGACTGGCTCGTCCATAGCCCGATCGCCGCGTTGACCGCGATCCACGTCGGCGCCAGCAACCACACGTGGGAGTTGATGAGCAACCGGCCGTAGCGACCCCAGCTGTGGGTGACGCCGGCGACCGCCGGCCGGTCGGCGCGCGGATCGGCGACGCCGTAGCGGTAGATCACATACGAGATCGCGTAGATGCCGGCGTTCAGCAGGAACGCATCCCGGCCCAGTCCGGACCAGACCCCCGGAATGCCGTCGTAGAGGATGCCGGCGGCCACGATGCCGACGCCGAGGCCGGCGAGCGTGGCACCCTCGAAGCGGGCCGCCATCCGGCCGCGCAGGAGCTCGTCGCCGGCCGTCACGAGCGCGATGAACCCAAGGATCGACGGAACGGACGCGGCCGTCGAGGCTCCTTCGAGCCAGCGTGTTCCGCCGATGACGACGATGTTGGTGGACAGCCAGGTCACCACGACGGCGACGGCTCCGAAGATCGGGCCGATCTGCATCACCCGGTGATGACCCCACCGATCGGACAGCATCCCGAAGGGCGTCGACAGGATGAGTTCCGCGGCAAAGAACGTCGACGTGAGGATCGCGAGGGTGATCTCGTCGACGCGCGGGCCGCCGAGCAGGTGCAGTCGGGCGAGGTAGAAGACCAGGAGGCCGCCGGTGAGACCCGTGCTGAATCGCAGCGTGAAGGTCCCGGCGAGCACCGCCACCATCGAACGGGTCATAGCCGGGAAGCGTAACGGCTCCGCGGGCGGCGTGACGGTCCCGTGGACGGCGTGGCGGTCCCGCGGACGCTACGATTTGTCGATGCCGGAACCCCTCCTCGTGCCCGCGCCGCTCGCGCTGGGGTCGCGCGGAGCCGTGGTTGCACCGCACCATGCGGCGACGGCGGCCGGCCTCGACATCCTGCGCCGGGGCGGCCACGCGGTAGACGCGGCCATCGCCACGAACGCCGTGCTCGCGGTGGTCGTGCCCAACGGGTGCGGGATCGGCGGTGACGCGTTCTGGCTGATCTGGGACGAGGCGGCGCAGCAACAGCTCGCGCTGAACGGCTCCGGCCGTTCGTCGCGACGGGCGGATGCCGCCGACCTGCGTGCCCGCGGACTCCGCTCCATGCCGGTGCGCGGCGGGCTGCCGATCACGGTGCCCGGCGCGGTTCGTTCGTGGGGCGACGCGCATCGCAGGTTCGGGCGGATGTCCCGGGACGAGATTCTCGGTGCGGCGATCGAGCTGGCCCGCGACGGATTCCCGGCCTGGCCGGAGTTCATCGCCGCCGTCGAACGGACCGCGCCCGAGGTGGAGGCGGCACTCGGACCTTCGGCCGCGTTCTTCGGCGTGTACCGGCCGCACGGCCGGGCGTGGCGCCCCGGCGAGCGGGTACGGCTGCCGGCGCTGGCGGGAACGCTGGAACGCCTCGCGCGAGACGGCTTCGATGCGTTCTACGACGGTGACCTGGCCGCTGCCCAGGGTCGAGCCCTGGCGGAAGTCGGCTCGCCGATCGACGCTCGCGACCTGGCCGACCATCGATCCACCTGGACGGATCCCATCGCCACGACGTACCGAGGCGTGCGCGTGACGTCCCACGGTCCCAACAGCTGCGGCGTGGTGGCACTGGAAATGCTCAACGTGCTCGAGCGGTTCGAGCCGCCTCCGTCAACGGCGTTCGGGCCGCAGGGCGTGACGGAGACGCGCTGGGTCCATCTCGGGATCGAGGCGGCCAAGCTCGCGATGGCCGACCGCGACGCGTATCTGGCCGATCCGGACATGCGCCCGGTACCGGTCGAGCGCCTGCTCTCGGCCGACCACGCCGCTGCCCTGGCTGCGCGGATCGACCCTCGTCGGGCGGCACGCCCGGCGGCGTCCACGAACCCACCGGGCGGCGGGACCGTCTACCTTGCCGCCGTCGACGGCGACGGGAATGCGGTGAGCCTCATCGAGTCGAACTGGCGCGGATTCGGGTCGGGTGTCGTCGATCCGATGACGGGGATCCACTACCACAACCGCGGCAACTACTTCAGCCTCGAGCCCGACCATCCCAACGAGCTGGAGCCGGCGAAGCGGCCACTCCACACGCTGCTCCCCGGAATGCTGTTCCGGGACGATCCCGCGACCGGCCGTGCCCGTCCGTGGGTGATCGCCGGCTCCATGGGCGGCGACGCCCAGCCCCAGGTGCATACCCAGATGGTCTCGGCGCTGGTCGACGGCGGCGTGGACGTGGCGGTGGCCGTCGGGGCGCCGCGCTGGTTCGTCGAGCCGGCGCGGATGTTCGATCCACCCGTGGAGGTTCGCATCGAGCCGCGTTTTCCGGCCCATGTCCTCGAAGAACTCGAGGGTCTCGGTCACCCGGTCCACCCGATTGCCGCGTTCGACGGAGCGGTTGGGCATGCGCACGCGATCGAGCTCGTCGACGGCGGACCGGCCGCGCCCGATGGGTCGCTGGCCGCGGCCACGGATCCCCGCAGCTCAGGCCTGCCGGCCGCCTGGTAGCGAGCGGCTCGCTGTCCGTTTCTCCTATGCGATACTCGCGCCTGCCGGCGGCTGGCTGCGCTCACACGACCGCCGCCGCCGGCGTTTCCGCTTCTGCCAGGAGACGCGCGTGACCTCGAACGTGGGCCAGAACTACCCGTACTCCAGCGAGACAGAAGTGCAGCGCAACGCGGCCGTCGAGCAGCTGGTGTCCGCGCGAGAGGGCCTGGCCGACCAGCTGGCGAACGAGACCACGCCGCTCGATGCAAACGAGCGCTGGTGGGTGTGGAAATGCCCGACGGCCGGCTGCGCCGGCCTGCTCCACGTCGCCGGCTACGCACGCGACCTTCATGCCGTATTCGCGGTCTGCGACGGGACCTGCGCGAAGACCTTCCTGCGCTGACCGACCGGGGTATGGCGGCACCCGGATCGCCCGTGGGATCGGACGCCGCCCTCCTCCAGGCCAGCCGGCGACGTCTCGTTTCCGACGGCCTCGGGATTATCGTGACGGCAGCCGGGTTCGGCCTCGTGTACGGCCTGGCCGCCCGCGCTGCGGGCTTCTCGCCGATCGAGGCGAGCGCGATGAGCGTGATCGTCTTCGCCGGTGCGTCGCAGTTCGCGGCGGTCGGCTACGTCCTGGGTGGGTTCTCGTGGATCGGGGTGATCCTCCTCACGGGGTTCCTCAACGCCCGTCACTTCCTGTATGCCGCGTCGCTGGCGCCATACCTCGCGGACCGGCCGCGGCTGGTCCGGGCCGTCATGGCCCACGTCCTGACCGACGAGTCCTTCGCTCTTTCGACTGCGCACTTCCGGCGGATCGGCCGGGCCGACCTGCGCGGTTACTGGTGGGCGGCGATCGGGACCACGTTCATCCCGTGGAACGTGGCGACGATCGTCGGCGTGGTCGTGGGCGGGAACATCCCTGAACCCGGGCGTCTTGGTCTTGACGTCATCTTCCCGGCCGCGATGGCCGGCCTCGCCGTGGGTCTCGTAACCGGACGACGGGAGCTTGTCGCGGCCCTCGTCGGGGCCATCTCGGCGGTGGCGATGTCGCTGGCCTGGGATCCGGCAGCCGGCATCATCGCCGGGGGGCTCCTGGGACCGCTCGTCGGCCTCGCCCTGCCCGGACCTCCCCTCGCGCACGAACATCCGGACGCCGACCGATGAGCACCGACCTTGTGCTTCTTGCCCTCTTCATGGGCATGGCCACCTATCCGATGCGGGCCATCCCATTGCTCGTCGCCGGCGTGGAGCGGCTGCCCCAGCAGGCATCGGCGTACCTGCGCCTGGTTGGACCTGCCGTGCTCTCCGCCCTGGTGGCCGTGAACGTGACGATCGCTCTCGACGCAGACCGGGTACCGTCGTTCCACGTCGGGGTGGAGTGGCTCGCGGTCCTGATCTGCTCTGTGCTCGTCGCGGCGAAGCGCAGCCTGCTGCTCGGTCTCGTCCTCGCCGCCGGTCTCGTGTCGGTGCTCCGGGCGGCGGGGTTCGCGGCCCTCCCCTAGCCGCTTCGCCGAGCCTCTGCCTCGACCTCGACGAGCAGCTCGGGCGCGATGAGGGCGCTCACGACGATCAGCGTCGTCGCCGGCCGGATCTCGCCGAAGACCTCGCCGTGCACCTCGGCCACAGCGGCGGAAAACGCCGCGTCAGTGACGTACATCCGCGTCCGAACGACGTCCTTGACATCGAACCCGGCCTCGCCGAGCGCACGCAGGACGATCGCCCATGCCGCCCGCGCCTGGCCGGCGGGATCACCCGGATGCTCCCCGCTGGGATCGACCGTGCCCGACACCCAACAGCTGTCGCCGACGGCGACCGCCCGCGCATAGCCGTAGGGCCCCTCCCATGGGCTGCCGCTCGAGACGCTGCGCCGGTCGGGGGCCATGAGCGTCAGCCGTCCGCGCGCCAGGCCGCCACGATCGGGTCGCGGGCCACCTCGAGGAGGAGTGCGGCGAGCAGCGTCGTCCGCGGGACGATGGAGTCGACTTCGAGATACTCACCGGGGGCGTGGTCGTTGCCGCCGACGGGGCCCAGTCCGTCGATCGAGGGCACGCCCATCCCCGACGTCGTATTGGCGTCGGAGGCACCGCCGGTCGACGCGTCGCTCGTGGCGAAGCCCAGCCGCTCGGCGGTGGCGACCACCTGCTCGACGAGGCGCGCAGATCGATCCAGCTTCTCCATCGGTCGCCAGCCGGCCATCACTTCGACCGTGATGGTCACGTCGCGGACCGCCGGATCGGCGGCCAGCGCCTCGACGGCGGCGATCGCCGTGTCGAGGTCCGCCCCGGCGACCGCCCGCAGGTCGACCTCCAGGCTCGCGCGGTCCGGCACGATGTTGGGCCGCGTCCCGGCCTTGAACACGCCGACGTTCGCGGTCACGCCCGGCCAGCGCCCGTTGAGCTCATGGATCGCGGTCACGAGGTGAGCGCCGGCCAGGATGGCGCTCCGGCCTTTCTCCGGTTCCACGCCCGCATGCGCCGCGCGACCGCGAATGTCGAGACGGAGATCGGCGATTCCCTTGCGCGCCGAGACGAATTCGCCGGTGGCGCGGGCACACTCGAGCACGAAGCAGACATCCGAGTCCGCCGCGACTTCACGGATATGCGGCGTCGAGGTCGGTGAGCCGATCTCCTCGTCGGGGTTGGCGATGAACACGATCCGCTCGAACGGCAGGGTGGCGATCGAACCGTTGCCGAGGTCGCGCAGGGCGGCCAGGGCGTAGATCCCCGACAGCAGGCCGCCCTTCATGTCGGTGACGCCCGGGCCGGTGGCGATCCCGTCCTCGATCCGGAACGGCCGCTCGGCGGCGGTCCCGACCTCGAACACCGTGTCCATGTGGCCGATGAGGAGCACGCGCAGGCCGTGGTTTGACTGCCCCTCGAAGGTCGCCATGACGGTTGCGCCGAGACGCCCCGTCGGATCGGGCCGGACCTCGATCCGACCGCCCAGGGCCGCCAGCGCCTCTCCCGTCCAGCGGCCGATCTGGTTGACGCCGTCGGGCGTGTAACTGCCGCAATCGATATCGACGAACCGGCGCAAATCCTCGAGGTATGAGGGCAGCGAATCGCGAACCGTCGCCTGCAGGCTTGCCAGCTCGTCGGCGGAGACCATGCTCCCGGGTCTCGATGGACCGTCCACTCGGGGCAGTCTAGCGGCGCGCCGTTGCGCCCCGCAGGCCACGCGCCGGCAGGCCCACGCGCCGGCGGGCGGGAGTCGCACGCGTCGGCTTGCTATCCTCCCCCGAGGATGCGACTGATCGAGATTCGGCTGCTCGACGGACCCAACGTCTACCGGCTCGAGCCGTCCGTGAAGCTCGAGGTCGCGATCGGGCGTCGCCGGACGTGGTATGGGCAGCGGATCCCCGGACGTCACGCGCTGGTCCGACTGGGCGCTCCCGTCGCGGCTCGCGATCGGCCGCTCGAGGTCGTCGGGCTGGTCGCCTGGGTGCGCCGGCTGCGGGTCGACCACGGCGAGGGGAACGCCGGCGTCGTGGTCCACCGCTCGTCCGATCCGGGCCACTGGATCGTCAGCTGGCCGTGGCAGGGCGCCGATCGTGCCCGTGCCATCGCCGAGGCCGCGTTCACGTTCGTCGATCGAAACCTGTCGCCGGCCCGGCGCGCCCGCCTGACCGGCGGCCAGGCGCGCTCGCTCGCCCGTTGGCAGGCGCGGATCGCCGCCGCGCGAACCCAGCCGCCGACATGGATCCGCGACGCCGACCGACTCCTGCCGACGATCTCGATCAGCGGGACGAACGGCAAGAGCACCACGACGAGGATCGTCAGCCACATCCTGGCGACGGCCGGCCTGCGGGTTGGAACCACGACATCGGACGGCGTCCTCGTCAACGGCCGGATGATCGATCCCGGCGACTGGACCGGACCCGGCGGGGCCGCCCAGATCCTCGGCCGG
>JANNUK010000250.1:0-2721 GCA_031395155.1 Chloroflexota bacterium
ACCCGCTGGACCACGATCCGGCAGAGTTCCGCCCGGCGCGCCGGCGAAGCTGCATCGATCGCATCAGGCAGAGCCAGGACCCGCGCCAGAAAGGCGTCGAAGGCCCTGATCCGGTCGACGTCCGGCAGCGCGGCGAGAGCGGCACGCGTCGTATCCCGTTTGGCTAGGTAGTCCGCGTCGGTCAGGTCGCCCCAGGCATGCTGCTTCTTGAGCTGCTCGAGACAGGTCAGGAGCCGCGCCCGCTGGCGGCCGGCAACCGCCACCTCGGGCGTCTCGAGGACTCGCCGCAGCTCGGTTCACGCGGCGTCGATAACCCTGGCCGGCAGGACCCCGCGGGCGATGCTGGCGAGGACATCGTCCTCGACGAGATCGGCCGGACAGCGTTGGGCACGGCAGCCGAGCATCGGACACCGGTAGTAGCGCCGTTCCGTGCCGCGCTGCACATGCGCCTCCCCGCGCATCCGGGTACCGCACCCGCAGTAGAGCAGGCCCCGGAGGACGTAGTGTCGATCGAGGCCGTCAGCAGCTTCCTCGACCACTCGAGCCTGGCGGTTACGTCCGTCTACTTGCGACGGCTCGAGGACACCTTCACTGAGGGCGAGCGGATCGTTGCGCCGTGGATCAGACACCTTCGAGCGGTCGACCAACCGGGCCGAATGAGCCTCGACGCGGTTGTGCGCGATGGTCTGGCCGGCTACCTCGCGATGCTCTACGTGCGGTCGCCCGTCTTTCGCGAGCCGAACCGGAAGATGGCCACGTTCCTCGAGTCGATCCGGATCGACATGCTCCTCGCGAACCCCGACGCTTATGTCGCAAGGGTCCGCCAGAATGGCCACCACGGGACCGATGCCGAGATCGAGGCTGAGCGCCAATTGGAGCTCCTTCGCTTTCGATCCGGCGAGATCTTCGTCGAGGCCCCAGCGCAGTGGAGCCTCGTTCACCTAAAGACAGCGCTCGACGGGATCCGGCCGGTCCTCGTTGATATGCACTGGACCTTGGTTCGCCGGGAGAGCTCCCCGTTTCTCGTGCTCGGCGATCAGCCTGTGACACTCCTCGGCCCACAGGGCGAGCTCGGCGAGATTGGGTTCGCCAACGACGACGTTGACGTCCTGGTGCCGCTCTCCGCCTCCTCCCTGCTGATGATGACCAAGGAGCCGCATCAAGGCGGCATCGATGTCATTGCTCCGGACGACCGGGGTCAAGCTGACCTCGGCCCCCGATGGTGGCACCTGGCGAACAGCGCGGCGTGGCGGACAGCGGCGAGGTTCGTGTTCGCCAGATCAGCGTCCGACCTTCAGGGTTCGGAGCTGAGTCTGGATCCGAGTGACCGTCGATCCACCCTGCCCGGGCCCTCCTATCGTGGTGGCAACCCGCCGTGGACTGCGTACGCGGAGCGGATTGGGATACAAACCATCAGCGACGAAGATCTGTAGGTCCCGAGGCGCAATGGGGATGTCCGATACGACACGATGACCACATGGTGGAGCGGGCCTCTGTATGAAAGTTGCTGTTCTTGTTCGGCCCGCTTCGTTCTTCGCGGACCAGCAGGGCGCCCAATCGCACGCAGGCCGCTCCTAGAATTGGCTCAGGCCACTGATACAGTGGCCGTCGGACCTGTCGATCCGCTCGAGCGCGGCCGACTCGCAGGGTCGAGGCGCCGAGCGGGAACAAGGGCGAGACCCGGAGGGACGGATATGTCTGCTGATGCGGTCGCGACCGTCGTGGCGCTGTGGCGCTATCCCGTGAAATCGATGATGGGGGAGCAGCTCAACGCGGCCGAGGTAACCGACCATGGACTGCTCGGCGACCGGGCGTACGCCCTCGTCGATCGCGAGACCGGCAAGGTCGGAAGCGCGAAGTTCCCGCGCAAGTGGCCCACGCTGCTCGCCCATCGAGCGACGTACGTCGAGCCGCCAGCCGGCGCCAACGGCCTGCCGGCGGTGCGGATCACGCTGCCGGACGGTCGGATCATCCGGAGCGACGACCCCGATGTCGATGACGTCCTCTCGGCCGACCTCGGCCGCGACGTCGCCCTCGAGCGCTCCGCTCCAGAGGCGCCGAGCCTCGAGGAGTACTGGCCCGATATCGAGGGCCTCGATCACCGGGACGCGCTGACCGAGGAGGCGATGCCGCCCGGCACGTTCTTCGATCTCGGCATTGTCCACCTGCTCACGACCGCCACGCTCGACCGGCTCCGCCAGCTCTACCCGGAGGGTCGCTTCGAGGTCCGCCGCTTCCGGCCTAACGTCGTCGCCGGTCCGACCGAGGGCGAAGCCGGGTTCATCGAGAATGCGTGGGTCGGGCGCTCCTTGGCGATCGGCGACGAGGTCCGTCTGCGGATCACCCAGCCGTGCCCACGGTGCGTCATGACGACCATCGCCCAGGACGATCTGCCAAAGGACCCCGGGATCCTGCGGACCGCGGCGCGCCACAACGACGTGAACGTGGGCGTACGCGACGGTCGAACGGCCCGGCCGGGTTCGCCGCGGCGACGAGGTCTGGCTGCCGCCATCCTGAGTCAGGCACCGCAGCACCGAGTCGGGGGCATGCTGTGACGCTGGCGCTGCCGGCGACGGCGCTCCGCGCGATCCACGAGAAGATCGGGGCCGCACCCCCCCGAGGAGGCAGTGACCATGGGCGAAGCCGCAGGCGAGGCGATCGTTCTTCGACCAGGCGAGGGTCGGCCAATTGATCTAGGCGCGTTTCGCATGTCTGTCAAGG
>JANNUK010000613.1:0-2552 GCA_031395155.1 Chloroflexota bacterium
CGACGCCCGCGTAATGCCATCGGCTGGTGCATGGTCCTGATCGGCGTCGGGCATGCCGTGGGCATACTCGCCGCGGCGGCGACCTATTCCATGGTCGCGGTCGGCACGCAGGAGGCACTCCGGACTGCCCAGCTCACCGGCTGGCTGACCACCCTCTTCATCACCATGGGAGGCTTTCTGTTCGGCATCGGGTTCATCTTCCCGACCGGTCGAGGGCACACCCCTCGATGGGATCGATTCGTCCGCCTGTTCTTGATCGGCGGCCCGGTGGCGTGGCTGATGATCGTCCTCCAACCCGGACCGCTGAGTGTCTTCCCGACCATCGAGAACCCGTTCGGGTTGGGCCCCGACCTGCGGTCGGCGCTCGGGATGGAGGTCTCGCCTGTGGCCGCCGCGAGCAGCGTCATCTTCGTCCCCCTCCTTCTGTGGTCGCTCGTCTCGCGCTACCGGCTCGCAGCGTCCATCGAGCGGCAGCAGCTGAAGTGGTTCGGGCTCGCGCTCGTCGTGGCGACGGGAGCGTTCGGCTTTTCGGGCGCTGGCGCCGTTGTCGCCGGCGATCCGCCGGAGATTGGCCTGGCCGTCTTCGGGTTCGCCGGGGCGCTCGTCCCGGTCGCCATCGGCATCGCGATCCTGCGCTACCGCCTGTACGACATCGACCGGATCGTCAGCCGGACCCTGGGATACGCCCTCGTCACGGGTGCATTGGCGGCCGTGTTCGCAACGAGCGCCATCGGTCTCAGCGCGCTCCTCGGTTCGATTGCCGCGGGCGATACGGTAGCCGTGGCCGCCTCGACGCTCCTCGTCTTCACCCTATTCGGCCCACTCCGGCGGCGGGCGCAGGTGGCCGTCGATGCGCGTTTCGACCGCTCCCATTACGACGCGTCCCGCACAGTCCAGGCGCTGACCGCTCGCCTGCGCGACGACATCGACCTGGAGCGCATCGAAATCGACGTGGTGGGCGTCGTCGGTCAGACGTTCCATCCCACGTCGAGCGTTCTCTGGCTCCGGCGCCACAAAACGACCGTTCGGCGCTCTCCCGTAACGATTCCCGGACAGCCTCCCCCTACGGTGACCACGACATGACCGAACTGACCCGTCCGATCCGCCGCCTCCTCGGACGTCACACCGACACTCCGGAACCGGATGCGGTGCCCGAGTCCCCGGCAGTAACCGAACCCGTCGGCCCGACCGACGATCCGTCCATCGCGGTGGACATCGCCGAGTCGGACCCGTTGCTCGCCTATCTCCAGTCGGCATCCGGGCCGGTCGAGATCGCCCGGCTCGCACTGGACTCGCCTGCGGTCCGGGCGATGCGCGAAGCCGGCGTGGCCCTGGTCGTCCCTTTGGTCTCCCAGGGCGAACTGATCGGCACGCTCAACCTGGGTCCGCGCCTGTCCGAGCAGGAATACTCGACCGATGACCGGCGCCTTCTCACCACCCTGGCCGCCCAGGCCGCACCCGCCATCCGGGTCGCCCAACTCGTCCGCGAGCAGGCACACGAAGCCGCAGAACGCGAGCGCCTGGAGCAGGAGATGCGCGTCGCGACCCTTATCCAGCAGCAATTCCTGCCGCGCGAGCTGCCCAAGCTGCCGCAGTGGCAGATCGCCGCCTATTACGGCCCGGCGCGCGCGGTGGGTGGCGACTTCTACGACTTCATCGACATGCCCGACGGCCGGATCGGGATCGCCGTCGGCGACGTCACAGACAAGGGTGTGCCTGCGGCCCTGGTCATGGCCCGGACCCACTCCATCCTCCGTGCCGAAGCCAGCCGGAGCAATTCACCGGGCGAGATCCTGGGCCGCGCGAACGCCCTGCTCGAGCCGGAGATGCCGGCCCGGATGTTCGTGACCTGCCTGTTCGCGATCCTCGAGCCCGAGACGGGGCGGATCGTCATTGCCAATGCGGGACACAACCTCCCGTACATCCGCACGGACGACGGCGTCGTCGAGCTGCGCGCGACCGGCATGCCACTGGGCCTCATGCCGGGCATCCGATACGAGGAAACCGAAGGCGTCATCGCCCCCGCCAGCAGCGTCCTGCTCTACTCGGACGGGCTCGTGGAGGCCCACGACCCGAACCAGCAGATGTATGGCTTCCCACGACTTCGACAGGAGATGGCCGTCGACGACGCCGGGAGCGAACTGCTCGACCGCCTGCTCGAGACGCTCCACCGGTTCACCGGCCCCGATTGGGAGCAGGAGGACGACATCACGCTCGTGACCCTCCGGCGGGCCTCCGGCGTGGCCGATGAACCGGCGAGCGACGGGCAGGCCGGCCCCGCGCTCGTCACGGCCTTCTCGATCCCGCCCGAGGAGGGCAACGAGCGCCTGGCGATGGACCGCGTTGCGGCGGCGGCCGGCGGCCTGGGGCTGCCTCCGGCGCGCCTCGAGCGCCTCAAGACGGCCGTCAGCGAGGCGACGATGAACGCCATCGAGTACGGCAGCCAGGGCAATCCGGACGTCCCCGTCGACATCGCCGTGGAGACGACCGCGGACGCGATCGTCGTCCGGATCACGGACCGCGCGCTGTCCGGCGCTGTCCCGACCGACGCC
>JANNUK010000622.1:0-2283 GCA_031395155.1 Chloroflexota bacterium
CAGGCCGGCGTGCTCGATGGACAGGCGCTGCGGGTGCTCGGGCGCTACCACCGGCCGCTCACCCTGGACCCGCACGGCCGGGTTGGCGCCGAGGCGATTGCGTCCTTCGATCTTGCGCCGGTCGGCGAGTTGATCCGCTGATGTCACCCGCGTCCGAGACCGGCTCGACCAGCTGACTTAGTACGTCGACCGTTCCGAAGCGACCCACGATGGCCTCCGATCCGTACCGCGTCCTCGGCGTCGAGCCAACCACGCCCATTGCCGAGATCAAGCGCGCCTACCGGCGGCTGGCCAAGGCCAACCACCCCGACTCGGCCGGGCCCGACGCACTCGCCCGGTTCCTCGAGATCCAGGCGGCGTACGAGGAGATCGTCGAGGGCAAGCCGCGGCCGCGCGG
Source organism: Chloroflexota bacterium (assembly GCA_031395155.1). Taxonomy (GTDB): domain Bacteria; phylum Chloroflexota; class Limnocylindria; order Limnocylindrales; family CSP1-4; genus CAKKPP01. Next base: position 398 of record JANNUK010000622.1, read on the forward strand.
GCCAGGCAATGCCCCACCCGGCCCCCCGGCCCCGGGATGGCGAGCTGATCCTGAGCGTGCCAGGGCGACCCGCGAAACCTGGCGGCGGCGTTCCTCGCGCCCGAGCGGCGCCGGCGCGCCAGGTTCGGCGCGCCCGGGCACCCGGTCGGGCGCGACGCCGGGGCCCGACCCTGGACCCGACGGCGGCACTCCAGGAGGCCGTTTGCGACGTGGGGGGCGCAGGGGCGCGACGCTCGGCTCGACCACCTACGACGGTGCAGACGCGGAGGCGTTCGACCCGGCCTGGGGCGGCGCATCGTGGTACGGACCGTCGAGCGGGACCTACTGGACGCTCAATCCGAAGGAGTATGCCGACCCCAGGAAGCACGGACCCGAATACCAGGCTCGTGCCCGGCGCAGTGCCGGGGGCTCAGGCTCATCCGCCGATCCGCTACCGGACGACACCTCCACAGCGCCGGATGAGGCTGGGCCGAATCCAGCCGACGAGGCCGAGCCCGCAGCGCCCCAGCGTACCGCGCCCGCGGCCGACACCCGGTCGCCGGCCTCGCGGCTGGCGTCTCACGACGGGTCCCCAATTGCGCGGCCTGCATCGGACCCGGATCGCCCCGCCCCGGGCGATCGCCCGCCCGCTTCCGGTGGCACGTCTGGCATCACGAGCGGCGTGCTCGACCAGTTGCGGTCGCCGGGCAGGGTGCTCACGGCGCTCATCGCCTGGCCGCCCATCGGCCTCACCCTGGCCCTGGTCATCGGTGAACTGACCGGATGCGCCCGGTTCGCCGTGAGCTGCGCCGATACCTCCACCGCATGGGCCTGGCTCCTGCAGGCGGCAACGCTGGTCGCCTTCCTCGTCCTGCCTTCGGCCGCCCGGATCGCCGCGGCCGGCACCTACGGAGTCCTGATCGTCGCAACGCCGCTCACGATCTTCCTGACGAGCGGCGGCCGCGACACCGCGAACGTGTCCACGCCGGTCCTGTTCGGAGGCCTCGGCGCGGCATGGGTGGCCGGCGTCGTCATGGCCCTCGCCCGCCGCTCGGGCCGGTCCGACATCACCCCTCCCGTACCATGACGCGATGACGCGTCGACACAGCCGGTCCGACCTCTCGAGCGCGGCGCAGGAATACCTTCTCGCACTGCGGGTCATGACCGGCGCGGAATCGCGCGTGACGGCCGCGCAGGTGGCTCGGCGGCTTGGCGTCACCACGCAGGCGGCCAGCGAGATGTTTCGGAGGCTCGGCCTCGACGGCCTGGTGGGCCAGGCGGACGGACGCGAACTGAGCCTGACGCCGGCCGGCCGGACCGCGGCAGACACGATCTTCCGGCGCCACGCCTTGTGCGAGTGGTTGCTCATCACGGTCGTCGGGCTCGGTTGGGCCGAGTCCGACGTCGAGGCAGAGCGGCTTCAGGCGGCGATCTCGCCGCGCGTGGAGGCGCGCCTCGACGAGCTGCTCGGCCACCCCGAGACCTGCCCACACGGCAACCCGATCGACGCGGAGACAGCGCGACGTCGCCCAACCGGTGAGCGGCTCAGCGAGCTGGAAGCCGGCACCCGCGCCACGGTCTATCGCATCACCGAGGAGGCCGAGGAAGACGCCGGGCTGCTCTCCTACCTCGAGGCCCGGGGCCTGCGGCCTGGCGCCCACATCACGATCCTGGCCAGATCGGAATCCCTGGATTCGCTCACCCTGGACGGCCCGTTCGGTCGGGCGACGCTGGGACTCAGGCCGGCCTCGCTGATCCGCGTCCTACCCGGCGAGGCCGACCCGGGGCTCTTCCACCAGGTGCCGACGGCCCGATCGACGGCCTGACCGCGGGGAGGATGCCTCCCGCTGCTACGATTCGCCGATGCCCGACATTCGCGTTCGCATCGCGCCGAGTCCCACCGGCCC
>JANNUK010000013.1:0-3705 GCA_031395155.1 Chloroflexota bacterium
TCTCAGTCATGACGGCCCGATCCCGACAACCACCGTGGACCAAGGGTTGGCTCGCCCTGCCGCTCGATGCTGCGTACGGTTCCAATCGGGACATCCCGATTGGAACGGTTCGCAGCATCGAGCGGCAGGGCGAGCCGTCCCTTGGGCCGCGGTGGTTGTCGGGATCGCGCCGTCATGACTGAGACCCGGCGATACCGAGCCACCTACACGTTCGACGGGCGCGCCTGGATCGTCCAGCTCCGAGACCCGGATATCGCGACCTTCGGGCGGACCCTGGCGTCGGCGAAGGCGCATGCGCGGAGCGCGCTGGCCGTCTACCTAGAGGTACCGGATCTCGCGGCTGCGGGCGTCGAGATCGATGACGACGTCGCGCTTCCGGCTGCCTCCGCCGAGGTCGGCGACCTCGTGCGGATGCGCAACGAATCCGAGACATTGCGTGCACAAGTCGCCGCCGAGACGCGCCGGGCGGCGGCCGTACTTCGCCGAGCCGGCCTCTCCACGCGCGACGTGGGCGAGATCCTCGGGATCTCGGGTGCCTGGGTGGCCCAGATCGAACGCGAGGCGTCTGCGGTCTGAACTCGTGATCACGCCCGAGCCTCCGCGGGCTCCAGGTACTTCAACCGGATCAGGTGTTCCGCGTCCCACGGGTCGGTGACCTCGAGGAAGGCCCGGGGTCAGGGTGGGCTGGGTCATCGAGGCTCGAGTCCCGCGACCGGGACGCCGCGGCGCTCGAAGTCCTCGCGCACGACCCGTACGACGGCGATGGCCTGCCGGACCGCTGTCGCCGCCTCGATCGGACTGACAGGCGCAATGTCGTCTGGGTAGCGGCTGTCTGTGGCGAACGCCGAGAGGCGCCCAAGGTCGGGAGGCGACAGCTTCACCCGCCAGCCATCCGGCAATCGATTCCGGAGGTCATTGAGGTCGTGGGTCCTTGGCGGATCGACGCCGGCCAGGACGAGCGCCGCCTTGATCGCCTTCTCCGCTGCCTGCTGGCTGTGGAACGTGACGATCCGCGGCCGAACATGACGACCTGGTTGGGACCGCGCCGCCTCCAGGTCGCCGATGGCGAATCCGAGCCAGACCAGGGCATCGGGCGATCGGTCACCGCTCATACACGGTGACCCCTTCACGAATAGCAGCCGCCAGCGCCGACCCGATCAGCGGTCGCGCGATGTTCGTGGTCGTCGCGACCAGCACGTCTTTCGCGAACGGCATGCTCCCAAGGAGGCTCAGGATCTCCGCTCGCCGCTCACGTCGATCGACCTCGCCTTCGAACACGACGAGGAGGTCGACATCGCTGCCGGGCGCAGCGTCACCGCGCGCCTGCGAGCCGAACAGGATGACGCGCGCCGGATGGCAGGCGGACACGATTGACTGGATGGCCGTCGGCCATGCCGCTCGAATCCCTGCGTCGCGAATGGTCCGGGGAGCACGCTGCCAGGGCGGCAGCGATCGTGCTCCATCCGAGCGAGTGACGCTGCCGGCAGATGCGGCACCCAACCGCCATTCCGCCATCTCGCGCAGGGCGCGGCGCGGCGCATCCACCGAGAATCGCCATCGCCCGCGCGGCCGCTCACGGACCAGCACGCCGGCGTCCACCAGCCCGTTAACGGCACGCTGGATCGTCGACACGGACTTGCCCGTCGCGCGGGAGATCTCTGTCAGCGTGGCGCCGCCCCTTTCGTCGATGACGAGCAGGGTGGTTGCCACGGGCTCGCTGAGCAATGGCCTCATCGTCTCCCAGCATCTACGCGATGTGCGTAGATGTCAATGTCCGAAAGTGAACGGCGCCGAGATAAGCGGCGGTGCAGCGCCCCTGCCGACGATGGGAGCCATGGGAGCATGCGGTCCTCGGCGGAAGTTGGCTAGTGTTCTTGGCTTGACGTGTCAAGGCACCTAGCCTACTGTCGGTGAAGCGTCGCGAGCTGATCGGGCGCATCGCCGAAGCCGCGCGCACGACCGGCAGGACCTGGGTCCTCGTGCGGCAGGGCGCGGCGCACGAAGTCTGGCGCCTTGACGATCGGCGGATCACGATCCCGCGGCATCGCGACGTCAACGAGGTCACCGCGCTGGCGATCATGCGAGCACTGGAGGCAGACCTGGGCGAGGGATGGTGGCGACCATGAGACCCAGCTACGGAGTGGCCGCCGAGCGGGCTGGTTCGTGGTGGGCGATCACGATCGATGAACTTCCGGGCGTGTTCAGCCAGGCCCGTCGTCTCGACCGTGTGGAGGCGATGGCCCGCGATGCCATCGCCGTCTTCCTGGGTGTGCCGCAGGACTCCTTCGACCTGATCACACGCCAACATCTGGCGCCCGACGCCCAGCGCGCCGTTACTGAGGCCCTCGACGCACGCGCCAGGGCAACCGCCGGCCAGCGGGTCGCATCGGAGCGGTCCCGCGTAGCCGCCCGGACGCTCGCGGATCTCGGCCTGCCGCAGCGCGACATCGGTCGGTTGTTGGACCTGTCGCACCAGCGCGTGGCGCAGCTGCTCGGGACCGCGCAGTCGACGTCCGACTCAGTGAGAACTCAACCCGGATAGGCAGCCGAACGGCTCACTCCCCTCCCCGCTCGCCGACCACGCGGTCGGCCCACCGCGAGCGTACGGCGCCGAGATAAGCCGAGATGCAGCCGCGTTCGCCAGGATAGTCCTCGACATTTGGACCTTGTGTCCGACATAATAGCGAGGTGATGTGGTCGTCCGCACGCCATGAGGCTGCGCGCTTCGTACCGCGACGCCTACGCAGAGGTGATGCGATGCCACGGACTGTGAAGACGCGGAGCGGGCGGACGCTGTCCGAGGACGACATCGACAGGTTGGCCACCAGGGTGGAGCAGGGCCTGGATCTATCCGCGTGGAAACCGCGCCGCGGCCGTCCACCACTCGACGCTTCCGATGATGCACATGCTCCCAGGATCGCAGTCCGAGTGCCAAGCGACGTCCACCGGCGAATCGTCGCACGCGCCACCAGGGAGGGTCGAACCATCAGCGAGGTCGTTCGCGACCTTCTTGAGGGCTACGCCGGCGGGGCCGCAGCCCCGAAGCCGTAGCCGATCCGGCCGGGGACTCCGCCGGAGTCTCAGCCTTTGTTATCCGGGCCTCACCCCGCCGGCCCGCCTCGAGGCGTGTGGCCGCATTCCTGATGCCGGCCCGGTCGTGCGCGAGATCGAGGCTGTACGCGTTCAGCTCGCTCGTGCGCTTCTGCGCGACCCCACACCGTTCCCGGGTGTCGATGCCCATTTCCGGTTGCTCGTGAGGGGCACGCAAACGATGGTGACGTAGCCCTTGGAGTCGGTAGGTGACACGCTACCCGCCCTGCGCGGACCAGTCGAGCACGCGCATCGCGCGGAGCGTGTTCCAGCGGCTCGGATTGCCCTCGCCGTCGTCCACCTCGAAGTGGGCCTCGCCCGCGTGGACGTTCTGGAGCGGCCACCGGCCATCGGGATCCCGATTGCTCTCAACGACCCCGATCGACTCGGCGATGCGCTCCTCGGGCTTGACCTCGGCCGCGCGCAGGTACTCCAGCGCGCGCAGCACGTCGTAGTGGTACCAGTGCGGGAATGAGAACTGGAGCCAGCTGGGGTCGATCACCTCGTCGGTCGACTTCCGACGGAACAGCTGGCGCTCGAGCAGGTACGCCTCGGCGCGGCCGCGTGCCGCGCGCACCGCGGGCGAGACGCCGGTCGCACGCTCGTGTTCGAGCA
>JANNUK010000055.1:0-3411 GCA_031395155.1 Chloroflexota bacterium
GATCCCGAACTCGGCCCCGACGGCCATCAGAGCATCCCAGACGTGTGCCGCGCGGTCGGCGGGAACGTGGAGTTCATAGGCGAGCTCGCCGACGAAGCCGATCCGCAGCACGACGGCGGGAACGCCGGCCACCAGACCTTCACGAGCGTCCAGATAGCGCAGCCCCTCCGGGGAGACATCGAGATCCGTCAGCCGGCTGAGGACCTCCCGCGACCGCGGGCCGGCCAGGTTCATCGCCCCATAGCGAGCCGTCACGTTGGTCACGTCGACCCGTCGATCGGACGCCGCCAGCCACCAGCGCAGCCAGCCGTCCACCGCGTCCAGGCTGCCCGTCCCGGTGGTCACGAGATAGCGGTCCTCGCCCAGCCGGGCGACCGTCCCGTCGTCCAGGATGATCCCTGCGTCATCGGTCATGGCGCGGTAGCGGATCCGGCCGAGGCGCAGGTCGCTGAAGCGATTTGGATGGAGCCAATCCAGGAATTCACCGGCATCACGCCCGCGCACGTCGAGCTTGCCCAGCGTGGACACGTCGATGAGCCCGACCCGCTCGTGGACCGCCCGGCATTCCGCGTCGACGTTCCCGTAATCGAGCGGTCGTCGCCAGTCGCCCATGTCCAGCCAGGAGGCGCCGGCCGCCTCATGCCGTTCGTGCAGCGCCGTCCGTCGAATCGGGTTGAGGTGCGGACCGGCAAGGACGGCCAGGGGCACCGGCTCGACGGGCGGCCGATAGGTCGTCAGCCCGGTCGCTGTGCGCGATACGCCCCGCAGCGCAGCGGTCACGCGAGCGGCGTTGCCGTGACATTGCTTGCCCTGGCATGGGCCCATCGTGACCGTGCTGTACCGCTTGAGGGTCTCGAGCGATTCGAAACCCTCCTGGATCCCCTGCGCCAGCTCCTTGGCGGTCACGTCCTCGCACAGGCACACGAACGGCTTGCGCCCGGTCGGGAGCGCGGTCGGAACAGGGTCCGGAAGGGCGGCGAAGGCCGCCGCGACGCGGCCGGCGTGGGCGGCATGGCTGGCCCGATCGTCGGCCGTCCCGCTTCCGCCGATGCCGGCCGCCAGACGCCCGGCCAGCACAGCGCCCGCGCCAATAAGCTCGTCGTCGACAAGCCCCGTCATGTGCCCGGTCACCACGACGTCTGCCGAGCCGGCGACCGGGATCCACTCGGCCAGTCGCTCCTCGAAGGCGAGCGTCAGGCCGGCCTGGGCGGCCAGCGTGACGACCGGTTCGGGCCGCGGCGCCATGGCCACGAGGTCTGCCGGGATCGTCCGCTCGGAGCCGTCAGCCACGCGAACGGCCAAACCGGTCACGCGCGAACGGCCCCTGGCCGCGATGACCACGACCCCGACGAGGACTTCAGTGCCGGCTGCCCGGATGCCGTTCGCCTCCGCCGGCTCTGGGCGGTCTGCGGACGCGGGGCGTGTGTCGAGGATCGCGACAACCGGGATCCCGGCGGCGGTCAACTCGGCAGCTTGACGATAACCGTGGTCATCGTCGGTCACGACGATGGCGCGCGCCCCGGCACGGACGCCGTGGAGATGGGCGAGCCGGAGGATGCCGGAGGCGAGCATGATTCCCGGACGGTCGTTCGCGTCGAACAGCATCGGGCGCTCGGCAGCACCGGTCGCGAGCACGATCCGAGCGGCGCGTGCCCGGACGAATGTCGAGCCCTGGGTGATGCCCACCAGGCCGCCGTCGTAGATGCCGATCGCGGTCGCGGATGCGAGATATTCGATCCCGTGCTCGGCGCCCACGAGCTCGGCCAGCCGTGCGGCCGCCTGTGGCCCGGGCAGATCGGCGATGCGGGGGTCGCCGTCCACGGGACGCAAGCGTGTCCGGAGATGCCCGCCGAGGCGCGTTCCGTCGTCGACCAGGAGGACCCTCGAGCCGGCGGCCGCCGCCTCGAGCGCCGCGAGGCAGCCGGCCGGCCCGCCGCCGATCACGACGACGTCCGCGTGGAGGTGACGCTTGCGTGGATGCAGGTCCGGGCGCGCCTTGATGTCCACGCGTCCCAGACCGGCGATCCGGCGCAGGACGGCTTCGTACAGTGGCCAGAAGACCCGTGGCCTGATGAATGTCTTGTAGTAGAACCCGTCCGGAAAGAACCGGTCGAATCGGTCGGTCAGGCTGAGCAGGTCGCGCCGCAGAGACGGCCACGCGTTCTGGCTGCGCACCCGCATGCCCGGTGAGATCGGCGTCACGCAGGCGCGCACGTTCGGCTCGCCATCCACTTCCACGAGACAGTTGGGGCAGCGGCCGGTCGCGCACATGACCCCACGCGGCCGGTGGTATTTGAAGCTTCGCGACAGGACCTCGACCCCGTTCGCGGTCAGCGCGGACGCGATCGTGTCGCCACCCATGCCGGCGCGTCGGCGGCCCTCGAATTGGAACTCGATCCATTCCCCGCGGCGGAGTTCCTGACCGGCGGGGGCGGCCAGGCGCCGATCAGCCATCGGTCGTGCCCGGTGCGATCGGTGGCGTAAGCGTCCAGCCGACCCGGCGGACTTCGTTCGTCCGGGTGTCCCGTTCAGCCTGGAACCAGCGCCGGCAGCCGGATCGGTGGAACCACCAGGCGCGTTCAACGCCGGCGACGTTCTGGCGGCCGTACAGATAGCCAGACCAGTCCGCCTGCCCGGACCCGGGAGCCGGGCGCGTCTGGACTTCGCCCCCGTATCGATACTCGACCACGTCTCGGGGCCCGCACAGCGGACACCCGATCAGGAACGACACGGAGGCGGCCCTCAGCCGAGTCCGGTCGACGCGCCGGGGACCCAGTGCGTCCCCACGAGCGGGATCCCGGTGATAGCGGAGGCCTCCAGCGTGAGGGCACGAAGATCGTCCGGGTCCAGATCGTGGATGTTCGCCTTGCCGCATGCCCGCGCCAGCATCTGGACCTCGAGGGTCATGGCGGTCAGGAAGTTGGCGACGCGATCCGTGGCCTCATCGACCGGCAGGCGTGCCGTCAACTCCGGATCCTGGGTCGTGATGCCGACCGGGCAGCGCCCGGTGTGGCAGTGGTGACAGGCGCCGGGCTCGGTTCCGAGCGCCGCGTAGTCCTCGAGGTAGAGCGGGGCGTTGCAGTTGAGGGCGATCAGCGCGGCAGTTCCGATGTAGCAGGCGTCGGCGCCGAGGGCCAGTGCCTTGGCCACGTCCACGCCGCTGCGGATCCCGCCGGCGGCGATGATCTGGACCTGGCCGAGCATGCCGATGTCCTCCAACCCGCGGCGTGCTTCCACGATCGCGGCCAGGGTCGGGATCCCCGTGTGATCCTGGAGGATCTCCGGCGACGCGGCCGTGCCGCCCTCCATGCCGTCCACGACGACGACGTCGGCGCCGCACTTGGCCGCCAGCTTCACGTCGTCGAACGTACGGGTGGCGCCGATCTTGACGAAGATCGGGACCTGCCAGTC
>JANNUK010000112.1:0-3149 GCA_031395155.1 Chloroflexota bacterium
CCCCGGCCCGCGAGCCCCGCGATGACGGACATCGCCGGCGAGGCCCGCGCTCTCGCCCGCACCTGCACCGCGATCGTTCTCGCGGGTGGTCGCTCCGCCCGATTCGGACGCGACAAACTCGCCGAACCGCTCGACGGCCGCCCGCTCCTCGACCACGCGATCGATGTGGTGGCGACCGTGGCGAGCGATGTCGTTCTGGTCTTGGAGCCAGGAGCGCCGTCGCGACCGTCCCACGCTCGTTTCGTCACGGTTCATGACCCGGTGGCATACGGGGGGCCACTCATCGGCCTTCTCGCCGGGCTCGAGGCTGCCCGTGAGCCGATCGCGATCGTCGTCGGCGGCGACATGCCCGGCCTTCGACCGTCGGTTCTCGCCCTCATCATCGACCGGCTGGCGGCGTCGGCGGTCGCCGACGCGGTGGTTCTCGACGACGCTGGTCGTATTCGGCCATTGCCACTTGCGATCCGTGTCGGCAGCGCCACGGCAGCGGCGACAGCCGCGCTGGATCGCGGTGCCCGCTCGCTGCACGCGCTCCTCGACGGGGTGCGCGTGGACGTCGTGACCGAATCGGACTGGCGCGTGCTCGACCCCGAAGGCGCCACCCTCAAGGACATCGATCGTCCTGTGGACCTTGGCGCCGACGGGGTCCCGGATCAGCCCCCGAGGCCGTCCGCCTCGTAGACGAAGCCGCCACCCACGATCGTCGCCAGGACCTTTGCATCGCCGATTGGCCCCGCATCGGGGGCGAACAGGTCGCGATCGAGGATCGCCAGGTCGGCCAGCTTGCCGACTTCGATCGACCCGGTCTCGGTCTCCATGTGGTTGACGAACGCCGTCCCGGTCGTGAACCCGGCGAGCGCCTGATCCAGGGACAGCCGCTCCCCGGGCAGGAAAGGCTCCTTCTTGCCACGCCAGAGCCACGCGACGCGGGTGACCGCGTGCTCCATCTCGATCAGCGGATTCGGCGTCGAGACCGACCAGTCGCTGCCCATTGCCAGGCGCGCCCCGGCGCGAAGCAGCGAGGCGAACGGGTACTGCCACGCCGAACGCGCGGGGCCGAGGAATGGGATCGTCAGCTCGTCGAGCTGCACCTCGTGGATGGCCCAGAGGGGCTGCGCATTGGCGACCACGTCGAGCTTGGCGAAACGCGCGATGTCGGCGGGATGGATGACCTGGATGTGGGCGATGTGGTGGCGGTTGTCGGATGGGCCGTTGGCCCGCCGGGCCGCCTCAACGGCGTCGAGGCACTCGCGCACGCCCCGGTCGCCGATCGCGTGGAAGTGGACCTGGAATCCCGCGCGATCCAGGCGGGTGACGGCCTCGTTCAGGACGGCCGGATCGACCATGCTCGGGCCGCGGTTCGTGGTCGGTCGCCCGTCGCGGCCGAGGTACGGCTCGATCATCGCGCCGGTGAACGTCTCGAGCACGCCGTCCTGCATGATCTTCACGCTCGTCGGCCGATAGCGACCCGCCGGGCCGCGCGCTCGCCGCTCGAGAAGATCGTCGATCTGCTCAGGGCCCCGATGTCGGTCCCACCACAGGGCTCCCACGACGCGTGCCGTCAGCTCGCCGGAGTTCCCGAGGGCTCGGTACGCGACCTCCTCCGTTGGCCCGACGATGGCGTCCTGCCACGCGGTGAGCCCCCGCTCGTGCATGTAGCGCTGCCCGGCCCGGAGGCCCTCGATCAGCTCGTCGGCGGTGTCCGGGGGAATGTGCTCCTCGACGAGGTCCATCGCGCCGTCGTGGAGGCTGCCCGTGGCGGTGCCGTCCGGGTCGCGCTCGATGCGACCGTCGTAGGGATCGGCTGTCTCGTTCGTCACGCCGGCGATCTCGAGTGCCCGGGTATTGACCCATGCGCTGTGGCCGTCGCGGTTCGGCAGGAAGACCGGCCGATCCGGCACGATCCGGTCGAGGTCCTCCCGGCGCGGCGTTCCATTGGGGAAGTCGCCCATGCTCCAGCCGCCGCCCCGGATCCACGCCTGGTCGGGGTTCGCGGCCGCGTAGGCCACGATGATCCCCAGATAGCCGTCGAGACTCTGCTCATAGGTGTCGCTGTGCAGTTCGCAGCGGACCATTGCCAGGCCGCCGTGGATGGGGTGGACGTGGGCGTCGCCGAAGCCCGGGACCGCCATGCCGCAGCGCAGGTCGACGACGCGGGTCGAGGGCCCGCGCAGGGCATCGACCTCTCGCGCCTCGCCGACGGCGACGAACCGTCCGTCGCGCGCGGCCACGGCCTCGGCGGCGGGTCGCCCGGGATCGCGTGTCTCCACGCGACCTCCGGTGACGATCAGGTCGGCAGGCCGGCCGTCCGGGCGAGGTTCAGTCATGCGCGCACGGTGCCAGAAATCGCGCATCGCCGCGAACTCCGGACCGCGGGCCGGGACGGTCTGCGGTCGTCTGCCGTCGCCGCGGACAGCCCGATAGACTTCGGCTCATGACATCTGTCCACCTGCTCCACGCCGGGTACGCACGCTCCGGCGACTTCGCCGGCGTCGGTTCCTCGGTCGTCCTCGTCCGCGACGGCGACGCGCTCATCGTGGCCGACCCCGGCATGGTCGCGCGGCGGTCCCTGATCCTGGATCCCCTCGCCGAGCTCGACGTCGCCCCCGAGGCCGTGACCCACGTGTTCCTGAGCCATCACCACCCCGACCACACCATCAACATCGCCCTGTTCCCGAACGCCGAGGTCGTCGACTTCTGGGCCCGCTACAGGGACGATCAGTGGCTCGATCACGAGGGGGAGGGCTACCGTCCTTCGCCTCGCTCGCAGATCTGGCTCACGCCGGGGCACACGGCCGAGGACGCGTCGCTCATCGTCGAGGCGGACGACGCCGTCTACGCCCTCACCCACCTCTGGTGGCACAGCGACAGGACGCCGGACGTGGACCCGCTCGCCGACGACCAGGCGGCCATCGAACGTGGTCGCGCGCGCGTTCTCGCCGCCGCCGACATTGTCATTCCCGGCCACGGTGAAGCGTTTCGCGTCCTCGGCTGACACGAATCGACCCCGCCGTCCGGGCGGGGTCGATCGAGCGTTCGGGTGGTTCCGGGGTCAGCCGACCGTCGTTGCCGCCTTGACGACCACGGTGCTTGCGTACTTGTCGTGGAAGCCCTGCTTGGTGGGGCTCTGATAGGTCGTGTACAGGAGG
>JANNUK010000081.1:0-1528 GCA_031395155.1 Chloroflexota bacterium
GACGACAGATCGTCGTAGGGCGGGGCAGCCCGACCACGGGCCCGGATCGACCCTAGCGCCAGCTCTGCGGGTCGAACAAGAAGAAGGTCGTCTGCGACCACACCTCACGCAGGTAGTGGATCCGGTCATCGAGCGACATCGGCGGCGGCGTGAGGTCGCGCTGGTCCCCCAGGGCGCCGACAAGCTCGAGCTCACCCTGGGCCCAGCTGCGGTCGGTCTGCAGCGCGCGGCCCGCGTGGATGGGCGTTTCGCGCAGAACGGCCGTGGCCGCGTAGCCGGACATGGCCACAGCCTACGCCTCGAGACGTGACTGGGGAAGCCCAGCCCGTGCCGTAGACTGCCGAACATGACGATGACCGCCCGCCGCTACGGCGCGCAGAGCATGACCGCCCCGCTCCGTGAAGTGCTCGTGAAGCGCCCCGGCCCGGCGTTCGGGCGCGCGTTCCACGATCCGGCGCACGGCTTTCTCCACGCGGTCGACCTCGACCTGGCGCGACGCCAGCATGACGCGTTCACCGAGACGATGGCCGGGCTGGGGCCCACTGTGCACGTCCTCGATGTCGAAACCGACGATCCTGATCTTGTCTACACCTTCGATCCCCTCCTTGTCGCCGACCGTGGGGCGATCCCGCTCCGGCCGGGCAAGCCGAATCGGGTGGGGGAGGAGACGATTCTCGAACGTTGGATGCAGGACGAGGGGATCCCGACCCTCGGACGGATCGAGGCCCCAGGCACGATCGAGGGCGGCGACACGTTCTGGCTCCGGCCCGACCTGCTGTGCATCGGGCGCACCCTCCGGACGAATTCCGACGGGGTTCGCCAACTCGGCGAGATCGTCGGTGGCGACGTGCGCGTCTTCGACGTTCCGTACTGGAAGGGACCGGCCGAGCTGATCCATCTCCTGTCGGTCATCTCGCCGGTGGCCGATGATCTCGCGGTCGTGTACCTGCCGCTCCTGCCGATGGGTCTCTGGGAACTCGTGAGCGACCTCGGGATCCGGATGATCGAGGTGCCCGAGGACGAGTTCCCGACCCTGGGGTGCAACGTTCTGGCCGTCCGGCCGGGCGTCCTGATCCTGGCCGAGGGCAACCCGCTGACAAGCGCGGCACTGGCGAAGGCGGGCTGCGAGGTCCACACGTACCCCGCGAGCGAGATCGGGGTCAACGGGTCGGGCGGGCCGACCTGCATGACCCGACCGATCCTGCGCGGTTGACACCTTGAGCCTGACCGAGGCCGAACGGACCGCCGTCGGGGCCGTCGATCCGATGCGCATCGAAAAGGAGCTGCGCGACCTCGTCGCGATCCGCAGCGTCACCGGGCACGAAGATGCCGTCCAGGACGAGATCGAGCAACGCCTGAGCGGGATCGGCCTGCGCGTGGAGCGCATCGACGTCGACCCGGCCGTGGCGATGGCCGACCCGGACTGGCCCGGTTCGGAGGTGCCGCGAACGAATCTTCCGGTCGTCATCGGGCGACTTGGACGGCCCGGAGGGCGACGGATCGTCCTCGTCGGGCACGTCGACGTCGT
>JANNUK010000095.1:0-4093 GCA_031395155.1 Chloroflexota bacterium
CGTCTTGCCGTAGCCGGCCTCCGCCACGACGAGGACGACCTTGCGATGAACCTTCGTGGCAAGCCACTCGAGCAAGCGCGGTCGCTCGAGGATGTCGCCGCCGAGCGGCGGTGCCTCGATCTTGCCGGTCTGGATGGGAACCCTGTCGGGCTCAGGCATGCTCACCGGCAGATCCCGCTTCGATCGACCCGTCCCTGGCGATCGTCCCGGGCGCACCGGCACCGCCGCCGGCGCGTGGGGCAGCGCAAGCGTTTCGTGAACGGCGGTACGGTCCAGGCCAGGCATGCCCGGCATGTTGGCCGCACGGGCTCATCGTGCGCTTAGCTGCGCAGTCGGGATCCGCCGCCCCTCAGTCCTCGTATTCGAAGCCAATCTTGAGATCGACCTGGTACTGGACGATCTCACCGTCCTCGACCACGGCCATCGACTTCACGACCTCGACGGTCTTGATATTGCGAACCGTGCGCGAGGCCGTCGCCACCGCCTTGCGCGCCGCGTCGCTCCACGAGGTCGGGCTCGTCCCGACCATCTCCCGGACGATGATCACGCCCATGGCGCTCCTCCTCTCCGCCCTCTCGGGCCCCTCACACCGTGACGATCGCGTCCGTCGACCCGGCCCTGACCTTATCGAAACAGGCACTGCAGTACACGGGCCGGTCGCTCCGTGGCGCGAAGGGGACCACGGCCTGGCCTTCACATGCCGCGCAGATGGCCGTGTGGAACTCGCGCGGACCACCGGCGGTCCGCGCCTGTCGAGCCGCATTTCGACACGGTGCGCAACGCTGCGGATCGTTGAGCAGGCCCTTCGCGGCGAAGAACGACTGTTCCCCAGATGAGAAGTCAAACGCCGCGTTACAGTCGCGGCAAGTGAGCGTTCGATCCTCGTACACGTCCGGCGCTCCTCCTAAGCTCCACGCATCGATAGCGGCGACGATACGAGGGGCGTCAAGGGGCTTCCAGCGGCAGGCGCGCCACGGGGCCCTGAATGTTGCTTCGGCGCACCACTGATCGCGGGGAACCGCAGGTCGAACGGGGACGTCCGTGACGGCATGACGTCACCCCGCGGCTCGGCCCATGGCCGGGTATCGAACCGGACGCGTTTGGACCAGCCAATCCGAACGGACCGTTGCTGCTGCAGCGAGTCCTCAGCGCGGCCGAGGTGGCGGCCATCGGCGTCGAAGGCTTCGAGGGTGGCCTGCTGAACGCGATGCTGCGAGGCACCGACGGGACCCTCTACGCGTTGTCGACGCGCCCACTGCTACCCGATGAGGCCGAATAGCAGCCGGCTTGGTGCCGTTGGCGCTCAGCCCGCCTCCGCGTAGCGCTCGCCGGCGTAGGACACGAATCGCGTCTGGCGCTTCTTGAACCAGAGTTGGACCTCGCCGGTTGGACCGTTGCGGTGCTTGGCGAGTTTCAGGTGGATCACCTCACCATCGGCCGAATCTGACTCTTCGCCGGCCCGCTCCTTGTCGCGCCACAGGAACATGACGAGGTCGGCATCCTGCTCGATCGCGCCGGATTCGCGAAGATCCGACAGGCGCGGTTCCTTCGACTCGCGCATTTCCGGTTGGCGCGACAGCTGCGACAGCGCCACCACGGGCACCGACAGCTCACGGGCGAGAGCCTTGAGGCCGCGCGAGATCTCCGAGACCTCCTGAACGCGATTTGCATCCCGCGAGGTCGTCGTCGCCTGCATCAGCTGGAGGTAGTCGACGATGATCAGGTCCAGCCCCGACTCGGCCTGAAGGCGGCGGGCCTTCGTCCGAAGCTCCATCGTGGAGATGCTCGGCGTGTCGTCGATAAAGATGGGCGCTTCGGACAGGGCGTTCATGGCGGGGGCGATCCGCGCGAAGTCGAGCTCCTCGAGAAAGCCGTTGCGCAGGCGCTGTGAGTCGATGTTGGCGACGCTCGACAACAGCCGCAGTACGAGCTGCTCCTTGCTCATCTCGAGGCTGAAGATTCCGACGTGCTGCTTGTCGCGAACCGCGGCGTGTTCGGCAATGTTGAGGGCAAAGCTTGTCTTCCCGACCGACGGACGGGCGGCGAGGACGACGAGGTCGCTCTTCTGAAGTCCGGTCGTGAGCGCATCCAGGTCGTTGAAGCCGCTTCGGACGCCGCTGATCTCGCCGCGGTGGGCATGCAGGTAGTCGAGCCGGTCGTAGGCCGAGTGGAGGAGCGAATCCAGCCGGGTGAAGCCGGCGGTGACCCGCCGATTGCTGACCTGGAAGAGTTCACTCTCCGCGCGGTCGACGGCCTCCTGGATCTCCGCCGGGTCCTCGTAGCCGATCCCGGCGATCCTGCCGGCCGCGGAGATCAGGTTGCGCAGTACCGCCTTGCGCTCGACGATCCGAGCGTACTGGCTGGCATGAACGGCAGTGGGCGTCTGGCTTGAGAGACTGGACAGGTAGGCCCTGCCGCCGATGCCCTCCAACTCGGAGTTACGCTCGAGGACCTCGGCAACGGTGACGATATCGACGGGTTCCCGCCGCTCGTACAGATCGAGCATGGCCCGGTAGACCGTGGCGTGGGCCTGCCGGTAGAAGTCCTCTGGGTGAAGGAAGTCGGCGACCTCAATGACCGTGTCACGGTCGATCAGGATGGCACCGAGAACGGACTGCTCGGCCTCGATGCTCTGGGGCGGAAGACGGTCGATCACGCGGCGATCAGGCTCCAATGAGAGGGTCGGGTGCACCGTCCATTGTTGCGGACGGCCTCGCCGGACCCTCCACGAAAGCGCTGGGGTGACACCTTGTCGTCCACGACTTCAGGCGACCTGTGGGCGGTCTGTGGACGAGCTGTGTGGATATCCCCAGCTCAGTCCAGGCGGCGGATGACCCCGATGAGCTTGCCCTGGATGCGGACATCCGTATAGAACTGCGGGGCGTAGTTGGGGTTCGCTGGCTGGAGGCGAATCCGGTCCTTCTCGCGGAAGAAGCGCTTGAGGGTCACCGCGTTGTCCTCCACCTGGGCGACCACGATGTCCCCGTTCCGGGCGGTGGACTGGGGCCGGATGAGGACGAAGTCGCCATCGGCGATGTGCTCCTCGATCATCGAATCGCCACGGACCTTGAGCACGTAGGCATCGCCGCTGGGGGCCAGAAGATCCGGCACGGCCATGGTTTCCGAGGCGTCCTGATAGGCCTCGATCGGACCGCCGGCCGCGATCTCACCGACGATCGGGAGGACATGTGCCTGGGCTGCAGCAGACTGCGGCACCAGCTCCGACGAGAGACCGAGTTCAATCGCCGCCGTGGGCGTCAGGCGGATCGCGCGCGACTGCGCGGCGCCGCGCTCCAGGTACCCCTCCCGCTCGAGCGCCTGGAGATGGTGGTGGACGGCCGACGTCGAGGCCAGGCCCACCGCACGCGCAATCTCGCGTACCGACGGCGGGTAGCCCCGCGCCCGCAGCGTGCCGGCGATGTGGTCCAGGATCTTCCGCTTGCGGTCCGCGTCGTGCTTGGTCACTCGGGCTCTCCTTTGGATCCATGATACCGAACGAACGTTCGATGTCAAGCCGGGGCTTCGACCCCTCGGAGGGCCCGCTACCATCAGGGCATGGCAGCCTCCGATCGCCCGGGTCCGGGTCCCCTGGCCCGGTTACGTGTCGTGGACCTGTCGACGGTCCTGGCGGGGCCGTTCTGCACGATGCTGCTCGGCGACCTCGGTGCCGACATCGTCAAGGTCGAGCCGCCGGAGGGCGATGCCACCCGGCGTTGGGGACCGCCGTGGGTCGAGGGCGCCGGCGGCGGTCCACGGACCGCCGCCTACTACCTCACCGTGAACCGGAACAAGCGGAGTCTGCGCCTCGACCTGAAGCAGGCCGCCGGCCGGCAGGTCCTGGCGCGGCTGCTATCGGATGCCGATGTCGTGGTCGAGAACTACCGCGTCGGCGGGTTCGCCCGGCTGGGGTTTCCGGATGATGAGCTGGAGCGCCTCAACCCGCGGCTCATTCATCTGGCGATCAGCGGCTACGGGCCGACAGGGCCCGATCGCCACCGACCCGGCTACGACTTCGTTGCCCAGGCCGTGGGTGGGCTCATGTCGATCACCGGTGGACCTGCCGAGGAGGGCGGTTTCGCAACCAAGGTCGGTG
>JANNUK010000265.1:0-4904 GCA_031395155.1 Chloroflexota bacterium
TCGATCGGGCTGACGCTCTCCGGGGACGCGGAGCTGGCTGCACTCAACCAGGATCATCTCGGCGTCGCCGGCCCGACTGACGTCCTCTCCTTCCCCCTGTCGCCGCCCGAGGCCTATCCGCCGCACGAGGGCGCGTCCGTGTCTGGCCGGGTTGGCCCCTCGGCACCGGCCTTCGTCCTCCCGCCCGGCCGCCGCGCCCACCTCGGGGACATCGTCGTGTCGGTCGAGCGGGCAATCGCCCAGGCCGACGCCGGTCGGGGTGGCCAGACGGGCGACGTTGCCTGGTCGGCCGCCGATGAGGTGCGTCTGCTCGTGGTGCATGGAACGCTCCACGTGTGCGGTTGGGATCATGCCGAGCCGGTTGAGGAGGCCGCGATGCGCAGCCTCGAGCGGAGGCTCCTGGGCGCCTGAGACCTCGTCGCGCGGACCGGGTACCATCCCCGCGGGCCCTCCCGGACGGGATCGGGCCCCGTCGGCGTTGGCGTCGACCTGTTGAGCGGAGTGCGAGTCGGCACCGATGAAGATCATCGTCGGCCTCGGGAACCCGGGCGATCAATACACGCAGACACGCCACAACATCGGCTGGATGGTCCTGGATCGGATCGCCGATCATGCCGGCTGGGCCGGGAAGGGCCGGACGAAGGATGCGGCGTCCGTTGCGATGGGCCGGTTCAACGGGCTGGACATCACGCTCGTCAAGCCCATGACGTTCATGAACGACTCTGGGATCGCCGTCCGCAAGGTCCTCGCGCGAAACCATGCCCCGCTGGTCGACCTGCTGGTGGTCGCCGACGATTTCGCGTTGCCCTTCGGCAAACTTCGATTTCGTGAAGCGGGTAGCCACGGCGGCCACAACGGGCTGCGCTCGATCTCCGATGAGCTCGAAACCGAGAAGTTCAGCCGGCTGCGAATCGGCATTGGCGATCCGCTGCGGAACGCCCGCGACCATGTCCTGAGCCGGTTCGCCCCCGACGAACGGCAACGCCTGGACGAGCTGCTCGACGCGGCCGCGGACGCGGTCGAGGCCTGGGCGCGCGACGGCACGAACAAGGCCGCAAACGCCTTCAACAAGTTCCAGCTCCGCCCCGCGGACGAGGATCGGCTGGCGTCACCCGGGGACGTGGACGGACCGCCGGGCCCGGATGGGATCCGCCGTACGCGAACGGGCTGGCGCCGCGTGCGACCGGCAGAGGAGCCTGAGTGAGCCCACCGCCGATGCGCGGGCGGCGCGGGAAGGCGCGCCGGATCGGTGAGCTGATCGCGGCGGAGGGAGCCGCGCACAGGGCCGTCGACCTGGCGGCGGGGCGCCCGATCGAAGACGTCGAGCCGGACCTCGACGCGATCGGCGTCGACGCCGAGCTCGAGGCGCGCGAAGTCGCGGACTCGATTCGGGGTCGCATGGCCCGAGCGACCGGCAGACGGACCGATACCACGATGGGACCGGTCGCTCGCGGAGCCGGACGGCGGGTGCCCGACCTGTCGGGGCTGCCGCTCCTCCTGGTCGGGACCGGCGCGTTCGGCGATCTTCGCGCCCGCCTTGGTGACGCCGCAGCGGGGGCGTCGGCCCGTGGACGCCACGCGGGGGTCACCTCGATCCCGCACGGGGCCAAGTCGTATCTCGCGGCTGCCCTGGCGCTTGCGCCCGAGGGCGAGCGGCTGTGCTGGATTGCCCGGGACGCGGAGATCGGCGATCGGGTCGCCGAGGAATTCCAGGCGTGGCTGGGCGACGCGGACCTGGTGGCGGTCCTCGAGCCACGCACCGCACTGGCCTACGAGCGGAGCGAACTGGTCGCCGATGAGACGGCTGCCCGCGTTGCCGCGCTGGCGTCGTGGCGCAGCGGGCGTGCCCGCGTCCTCGTGGCCAGCGTCCAGGCACTGCTCCAGCACACGATCGCACCGGTCGACCTGCCGACGGATCCGCTTCGGCTCCGGGTCGGGGAACGGCGAACCCAGGCTGCGCTCCTGGCGGCCCTGCTCGACCTGGGCTACGTGCCCACGATCGAGGTCGCCGGGCGCGGCGAGTTCGCGCGTCGCGGAGGCCTCGTCGACATCTTTCCGCCATCGGCGGCCCTGCCGGTCCGGATCGAGTTCTTCGGGGACGAAATCGATTCGATCCGCGCCTTCGATCCGACCGACCAGCGATCCACGGGCCCGGTCGACGATGTGGCACTTCTGCCCGCGTCCGAGTTTCTCCGTCCGCCGGCGGGGACCGACAATCTTGCCGCCCGTCTCGGCGCGAGGGCGGCAGGGCGGCTCGGCGAGCGTCTCGCGGCCGATTTCGAGCGCCTCGGACGGGACGATGCCGCGACGGCGACGCGGGCCGTCGACGTGGGTGATGCGGCCGAGGTCTGGGCCCCGTACCTGGCGCCCGCAACCGGGCTCGACCATCTCGACCGAGGAACATTGATCGTCCTGGATGAGCCCGGCGACATCGCGGAGGCGGCCACGTTCCTGTGGCGACAGGCGGACGAGCGTCGGGGCGAGCTCGTCGCGGCCGGCGACCTGCCCAGAGACTGGCCCTTGACGTACCTCGGTCCGCGCGACTGGAAGGCCCGACTACTCGGGGCCCGGACGCTGGAACTGACCTGGGAATCCGACCCAGGGGCGGAAGCGCCCACCACGATCGCCGGAGGCGGCCTGTCGGCGGGCGACCTGTTCGGCTGGCGTGAGCCCAGCCTGCCCCTCCAGCGGACCGCCCAGCTGGCCGAGGCCGTCGACGGCTGGACCCGCGACGACCGGGCTGAGCCCGAGCGCGATGAGCGTCGACCCCGTGGGCGCGCGTGCGTGGTCCTCGCCTCGGACCATGCACCACGGCTGGCCGAGATCCTCGAGGACGCCGGTCGAACCGTTGCCGTCGTCGGCGGGGTGGGGGAGCCGCCGCCGGCCGGCAGCGTCACGCTCGTTGAGCGGAGCCTGAACGGCGGCTTCGCGGGGGGTCCGGACGGGCTGGTCTTCATCACCGACCGCGAGCTGTTCGGGACCGTTCGCGTCCGCCGGCCGAAGGCGATGCGTCGCGTCGTGCCGCGCGACATCCTCGAGCGCCTGTCACCGGGCGACCTCGTCGTCCACATCGATCACGGGGTCGCCCGCTACGAGCAGATGCTCCGGCGCAGCTCGGGTACCGGCGACGAGCGCGATTTCCTCGAGCTCAGCTTTGCCTCGGGCGACCGCATCTTCGTTCCCGTCGAGCAGATCGCGCGAATCACCCGCTATGCGGGCGGCGAGCGCCCGCAGCTCTCGAAGCTGGGCGGGACCGAGTGGCTGCGCACCAAACAGCGCGTCCGCCGCGCCGTGGGCATCCTGGCGGAGGAGCTGCTGGCCCTGTATGCGGCGCGGGCCGATGCCACGGGCCACGCCTTCTCCTCGGACACCCCGTGGCAGCAGGAGATGGAGGCCTCCTTCCCCTACGAGGAGACCGTCGACCAGCTCCGCGCGACCGCCGAGGTGAAGCTCGACATGGAGGCCGGGCGACCGATGGATCGACTCGTCGTCGGTGATGTCGGGTACGGCAAGACCGAGGTCGCGCTCCGTGCGGCGTTCAAGGCGATCCAGGACGGTCGCCAGGTCGCCATTCTTGTTCCGACCACCGTTCTGGCGGCGCAGCACCATGCCACGTTCTCGCAGCGCTTCGCGGCGTTTCCGATGCAGGTCCGTCTGCTGTCGAGATTCATCTCGGCCGGGGACCAGGCGCGCACGATTTACGGGCTCGCGGACGGATCGGTCGACCTCGTGATCGGGACGCATCGCCTGCTCTCGAAGGACGTCCGATTCCGGGACCTGGGCCTCGTGGTCGTCGACGAGGAGCAGCGGTTCGGGGTTGCCGCGAAGGAGCGATTGAAGCGGCTGCGCACCGCCGTCGACGTCCTGACGCTGTCGGCGACACCGATCCCGAGGACGCTCAACCTCGCCCTCGCCGGGATCCGCGACCTGTCCGTCATCGAGACGCCACCGGAGGACCGCCTGCCGATCCAGACGCGGGTCGCCGAGGCGTCGGCCGGACTCGTGCGCGACGCGATCCTGCGCGAGCTGGACCGTGGCGGCCAGGTGTTCTACGTCCACAACCGGGTCGAGACGATCGAGGCGCAGGCCGACCAGCTTCGGCGGATGCTGCCCGACGCGCGGATGGTCGTGGGGCACGGCCAGATGGCCGAGGGCGCACTCGAGAAGGTCATGCTGGCGTTCGCGACCGGCGAGGCCGACGTCCTCATCTGCACGACGATCATCGAATCCGGCCTTGACATCCCGAACGCCAATACGATCGTCATCGATCGAGCCGACACCCTCGGTCTCGCCCAGCTCTATCAGCTTCGCGGTCGCGTGGGTCGCAGCAGCCGTCGGGCCTACGCGTACCTCCTCTATCGGCGCCGCGAGCGCCTCTCGGACGAGGCCCGCAAGCGGCTCCAGGCGATTTTCAACGCGTCGGAGCTGGGGGCGGGGTTCCAGATCGCGCTGTCCGACCTCGAGATCCGCGGGGCGGGCAACATCCTCGGCGGGGAGCAGTCGGGTCACATGGCGGCGGTGGGCTTCGATCTCTACTCGCGCCTCCTCGCCGAGGCGGTCGAGACGGAGAAGGCGCGCTACGAGGGCCGGGCACCGATCGTCGTGGCCCCACAGGCAGTCGTCGACCTGCCGGTCGAGGCGCACCTCCCCGATGGCTACGTCCCGGACGAGGCGCAGAAGCTGGAGCTCTACCGGCGCCTGGCGCGTGCCCGCACGGCCGGCGATCTCGCCGCGTTCCGCCAGGAGGCGACCGACCGCTACGGACCGATGCCGGCTCCGGTCGTGCAGCTCGTGGAGGTCGCCGAGCTGCGTCTTGCCGCGGAGCTGGCCGGCGTGGCGTCCATCTCGCGCGAGGACGGCCAGCTGGTTGTCCGTTTCGGGGCCGGACTGTCGCGCGAAACGGC
>JANNUK010000145.1:0-12774 GCA_031395155.1 Chloroflexota bacterium
ACGGCGGGAGCCGCGCGGATGATTGCCGATCGCCGGGAGCGACGCGCGGCGGCGGTCGCCTCGCCGCGGGTTGCCGGCCTGTACGGTCTCGAAGTGCTCGCCGCGGACATCCAGGCGGGGGACGGCAATCGAACGAGGTTCGCCGTCATCGCCCGCGGGTCGCTCGACCCGCTCTGGATTCGATCGGCCGCTACGGCGGGCGACGGGGCCTTCATGACCACCCTCATGTTCGCGGTGCGTAACGTGCCCGGGTCGCTTCATCGATGCCTCGGAGCGTTCGCCGACCGCGGCGTCAACCTGTCCCGCCTCGAATCGCGCCCATCGCGGACCACGCGTTGGGAGTACGTGTTCTGGGTCGACCTCGATGCTGGCCCGACCGACCCGCGTGCCATCGCCGCGCTCGAAGACCTGCAGCGAGAAGCGGCGATGGTCCGCGTGCTCGGGTCCTACCCGCGTCCCGCGGAGGATGACTGAGGGTCGTCGACGGAACGGAGCGGCCGGGGCTGGCGCGACCGCCGGGGGAGAATCAAACGGCCGGGGGGTCCCCGGCCGCTTTGGTCAGGGTCGCCGAGCGGAGTCGGTCAGATGGCGCTTCCGCAGAACTTGCATTTGGAGGCGGCGCCCAGGACGGACTCCCTGCAGAAGGGGCAATCCTTCATCGCCGGCCCAGGAGCCGCCTCTTGCTCAACGAACATCTTCGACAACCGCAAGACCACGAACGCGATGATCACGAACGCGATCACCGCGTTCAGGAAGGCGCCGTATCGAATGGCCACCTCCGTCGCCGGGTCGCCGCCCGTCGCGGCCTGGAGCACGATCTGCAGGCTGGCGAAGTCAACGCCACCAAGCAGCAGCCCGATGGGCGGCATGATGATGTCGTTTACCAGCGAGTTGACGACGGTGCCCAACGCCGCACCGATGATCACGCCGATGGCCAGGGCCAGGGCGTTGGTCTTGAGCAGGAATTCCTTGAATTCACCCATCATGGGTCGCTCTCTCCCCTCTGTGTCCGGTTCGGTAGTGCGCCCGGTCGATCGGCCGAGCGCCGTCCAAAGGGCGGTCGGAACGATCAGTGCTCGACGACCTTCGGCAGGGCCTTCGCCAGCTCGATCCAGCCGGTGACGGTCTCCTCGGACGGCACCCGACGGACCATGTTCGGGCGGGCCGCGTCGACTTCACGGAACGTCTGCGCCAGGTTCGCCGCGTTGCGCTGGGCGAGCTCCGCGGGTGAGTCCACGCCGGCCGCCTCCAGAAGGTCCGAGTACTCGGATCCGACGCCGCTGATCCGCATCAGGTCCACGTGATTGACCCACTGGAGGATCATCTCGGCGCTGATGCCGGTGGTCTCGGCCAATGCCTCGCGCCCGGCGCGCCGGCCTCCGCTGTCGAGCAGGGCCTCGGTTGTCGGGACACCCGCTTTGGTGAGCGTCTCCGCGTAGACCCGACCGATTCCCTCGATCTCCTCGATCTTCATGGTGTGGTCTCCCCTGCGTTCGGTTGGAGGCTCCAATGGTACCATCACCGCACGAAAAGCGGGGCTGGATCGGATCCCACGAACGTACGCGAGGAACCATGGACGACGCCTTCCGCCAGGCCATGACGAACGGGTATGACCTGCCCGAACCGGGCATCGTGCTGGGTTCGGCGCTCCTCGACGGCGAGCCGTACAACGACACGCGCGTGCAGATCCCGCCCTCGATGCTGACCCGCCACGGGCTGGTCGCCGGCGCCACAGGGACGGGCAAGACGAAGACGCTCCAGCTCCTCGCCGAACAGATGTCGGCGGCCGGCATCCCGGTGTTCGTTGCCGACATCAAGGGCGACGTCACGGGCATGGGCGCAGCGGGTGATGCGACGAACCAACGGATCATCGATCGTTGCGCGTCGATGGCGTGGGACTACGCGCCCACCGCGTATCCCACCGAGTTTCTCTCCCTGTCGGGCAAGCTCGGCGCGCAGGTCCGAGCGACCGTCCACTCGTTCGGGCCGCTATTGCTCGGCAAGGTCCTCGACCTCAACGACACACAGACGTCGATCCTCGCCCTTGTCTTCAAGTACTGCGACGACAACGACCTGCCGCTGCTCGACCTGGCGGATCTCCAGACCACGCTCAAGTTCCTGTCGTCCGACGAGGGCAAGCCGATCCTGAAGGAATACGGCGGGATGTCGGCGGCGTCGGTCGGAGTGCTCCTCCGTTCGATCATCGTCCTGGAACAGGAGGGCGCCGACGTCTTTTTCGGGGAGCCCGAATTCGACGTCATGGACCTCATCCGGACCACCCCCGATGGGAAGGGCGTGGTTTCGCTGCTGGAGCTGTCCGACGTCATGGACAAGCCCCGCCTGTTCTCCACGTTCATGCTCTGGATGCTTGCCCAGCTGTACGAGACGCTGCCCGAGGCCGGCGACCTGCCGAAGCCCAAGTTGTGCTTCTTCTTCGACGAGGCACACCTCCTCTTCGACGATGCATCCGATGCGTTGATGGACCAGGTTGAACGGACGGCGCGGCTGATCCGATCCAAGGGCGTCGGGATCTACTTCGTCACGCAGACCCCGAGCGACGTCCCGGCGGCGGTCCTGTCCCAGCTCGGCAACCGGATTCAACACGCGCTTCGGGCGTTCACTCCGGAGGACGCCGATGCGTTGCGCAAGACAGCGCGGACGTTCCCGACCACCGAGTTCTTCGACGTTGAGAAGACGATCACTTCGTTGGGCATCGGCGAGGCGCTGGTCACGGTCCTGTCGCCGAAGGGCGTGCCGACGCCGCTCGCTGCGACCCGCTTGATTCCGCCGACATCGCTGATGGCGCCGCTCGACCCGGTCCTGTTCCACGGCCGGATCGCGACCAGCGATCTCAACGCCCGGTACGGCGATGCGATCGACCGCGAGAGTGCACACGAGATGATCACGGCCCGGCTGGCCGCGGCTCGGGCGGCCGTCGCCGAGGCGGCGCTGCGCGGCGCCGTCGCCCCGACCTCGGACGTCGGCCTGAACACGATGACGCCCGCACAGCAGAAGCGCGAGATAGCGCGCCAGGCACGGGACCTCGAGGCAGCTCGGCGCCGAGCGGAGACCGAGCGCAAGGCCGAGGCACGGCGGACGCGCGAGGACGAACGGTCGCGCCGACGATCCATCGACAACGTGGTCCGTCAGGGCGGGCGGGTGGTCACCTCGAAGATCGGCCAGGACCTCATCCGCGGCGTGTTCGGAACGTTGTTCGGAGGCGGCAAGTCGAGGTAGGTCGGGGATCGCCGGCGGGGCATCACCGGCGGGCCCTCCCCCCCGGGGCGTCTACTCGATGACGAGGTCCGGCGGCAGCGCTTCCTTCGGTTCCGGGTACCTCGGCTTCAGGTCATCGATCGTGTCGGCCAGGACATCCGCCACGGCCAGGTTGCGGAACCACTTGCGATTCGCCGGGATGATGTACCAGGGCGCCCACGGCGTCGAGGTACGCGACAGGACCGCTTCAAAGGCCTTCACGTAATCTTCCCATTGAGCTCGCTCGTCGAGGTCCCCCATGGAGAACTTCCAGTGCTTGCGGGGATCGTCGTAGCGCGCCTGGAATCGCTCGCGCTGCTCCTCGCGTGAGATCCACAGGAAAAACTTCACGATGGTCGTGCCGGACTCGGCGAGCCGCTGCTCGAAGTCGTTGATCTGGTCATAGCGGTTCGACCAGACGGACTTCGGGACGAGGTCGTGGACCCGGACGACGAGGACGTCCTCGTAGTGCGAGCGGTTGAAGATCCCGATCTCGCCCTTCGCCGGCGTGCGCTGGTGGACGCGCCACAGGTAGTCATGGGCCAGTTCGATCGGCGTGGGCACCTTGAACGACGTGACCGAGCAGCCCTGTGGATTGAAGGCGCCCATGACGTGGCGGATCGTTCCATCCTTGCCGGCGGCATCGATCCCCTGCAGCACCACGAGTACCGAGCGGGTGGCCTGCGCCCACAGGCGGTCCTGGAGGTCGGACAGCCGTTCGAGGCCGGCCGCGAGTTCAACGCCGGCCGACTCCCTGTCGTGGCCGTGGGAGTCCGACGGGTCAATCCTGTCCAGGCGGACCTTCGCTTCCGAAGGGACGAGGAGGGTGTCGCGCAATGAAGGTCGGCCTGCCATCTCGGGCTCCCGCTTTGGGCTGGGGTCGCGGGTGACGTGTACGATGCCACCGTATCGCACCGACCCATCCCGCGGCACCGTCTGAGCTCGGCGCCGCTCCCGTTGATCGAGCGGAGATCGCCCCCGATGGCCACCACGACCGGCACGCAACCCCACCCGATCTTCCTTGCCGGACGCTGGGTCGACTCACCGGATCCGCTGGTCATCGCCAACCCGGCCGACCGTGCGAACCCGGCCGGTTCGACATTCAATGCCACGGATGCGCAATACGACGAGGCGGTCGATGCCGCCGTGGCGGCGTTCGAGGTCACGCGGACGCTGCCGGCCTACGAGCGCGGCGCGATCCTGCGAACGATCAGCAGCGGGATCAAGGCGCGCCGCGAGGAGCTCGGGCGGCTCATCGCCCTGGAGGCCGGCAAGCCGATCCGCGATGCGCTCGTCGAGGTGGATCGGGCGTCGCTCACGTTCCGCCTCGGCGCCGAGGAAGCGGAGCGAATGACCGGGGAGATGATCCCGCTCGACCTCATGGCCAGCAGCAAGGGCCGCGTCGGGATCACCAGGCGCTTCCCCATCGGCCCGGTCGCCGCGATCAGCCCGTTCAACTTCCCGCTGAACCTCGCGGCCCACAAGGTGGCTCCGGCGATCGCCGCCGGGTGTTCCATCGTCCTCAAGCCGCCGTCAAAGGACCCGCTGACGATGCTCACCGTGGCCGAGATCATCGAGGAGGCCGGGGCTCCGGCCGGTTCCGTCAGCGTCCTGCCGATGACCCGCGAACTCGGCGACAGGATGGTCGCCGACCCCAGATTCAAGCTGTTGAGCTTCACCGGCAGCCCGTCGGTCGGATGGCGGATGAAGGAACGGGCCGGCAAGAAGAAGGTGGTCCTGGAGCTTGGCGGCAACGCGGGAGTGATCGTGGACCGGACTGCGGACCTCGACTGGGCCGTGCGCCGGACGCTCATCGGCGCATTCGCGTATGCCGGCCAGGTCTGCATCAGCGTCCAGCGCATGTTCGTTCACGCCGAGATCTGGGACGCGTTCATGGAACGCCTGGTGGAAGGGGCGCGAACGCTCAAGGTCGGCGATCCGCTCGATCCGCAAACCGACGTCGGTCCGATGGTCGAAGACGCCGCCGCGCAGCGGACCCAGCGCTGGGTGGACGAGGCGGTCGCGATGGGCGGAAAGGTGCTCCTCGGCGGAAACGCCGACGGATCCTTCTTCGCGCCGACCATCCTGACGGCCGTCCCGAAGACGGCCCAGGTGTGCTCGAACGAGGCCTTCGCTCCGCTCGTGGTGGCCTTCCCGTTCAGCGACTTCAGCGACGCGATTCGGCAGGTGAACGACAGCTCCTTCGGCCTCCAGACCGGGGTGTTCACCAACGACCTGGCCAATGCCTGGCGCAGCTTCAACGAGCTCGAGGTCGGCGGCGTGATCGTCAACGACATCCCGACGTATCGGATCGATCACATGCCGTACGGCGGCGTCAAGGATTCCGGCCTCGGTCGAGAGGGCCTGCGCTGGGCGATCGAGGACATGACCGAGATCCGGATCATGGTGATGGCGCAGCCGAGTTGACAGCGAGGGACGGACGAATGGAACTCCATATGCACCACGGCGGCCACGGTCACGGCGAAGGGCCCGGCGAGGGCGAGGCCCTCGACCCGGTGTGCGGCATGACCGTGGAGATCGAGACGGCGACCGAGAAGCAGCTTCATCTCGCCCACGACGGCGTCGACTACTACTTCTGCGGCCGCGGCTGCAAGCTTGAGTTCGGCGACGACCCGCAGAAGTACCTCGACCCACTGTACGTGCCATCGATGTGAGGTTGCCGCGGCGATCCTGCTGAGTGGCGCCCGTCCTCCCGCGTTCGATGTCTGGCGACCGGCGTCCCGCGTCGTGCGACGCCGCCCCGCCGCCCCGCCGCCCACCGCGCAGACTGCGCGGCGATGGACCTGACCCTCAGTCCGGCGCAGCGCGAAGTTCGTGATCGAGCGCGGGCGTTCGTCCGCGACGTCCTCCAGCCGCGCGAACGGGAGTTCGAGCGCGCCGGTGGTCGGGTGCCGCGCGACTGGGGTACCCCGATCCGGCGCGCGGCGATCGAAGCTCGCCTCCAGGGAGGCTCCTTCCCGCGCGCGATGGGTGGCCAGGGCTGGACCGCCCTGGAGCAGGTTCTGGTGCACGAACAGCTTGGTCAGTCCACCGGAGGGCTGTGGTCCTACATCCCAGGCGCCTACAACGCACTGATTCATTGCGATGCCGAGCAGCGCCACCGGTATCTCGATCCCAGCCTGCGTGGAGAACGCTCAGGGAGCTACGCGATCACCGAGGACCTCGCCGGGTCCGATGCGCGGGCACTGCTGGCCACCGCGGTCCGCGATCCGGCGACCGGCGAGTGGGTCCTCAACGGCGAGAAGTGGTTCGTGACCGGACCGGACGATACGGACTTCATGATCTTCCACTGCCTGGCCGTCGACGGCAACGACCGACGACCGACGCTCTTCCTCGTCGACTACGACACCCCCGGTGTCCGCGTCCAGGCCGATCCCGACTACACCCACACCTTTGCCGATCGGCATCCGCAGTTCGTGCTCGAGGACGTCCGCGTGCCCGCGTCGGCCATCCTCGGCGGCATCGGCCGGGCGGATGAGCTGACCAACGAGTGGTTCGTGGAGGAACGGATCCACATCGGCGCCCGCTGCTCCGGGGCGATGGAGCGGCTGCTCGACGAGGCGGTCGCGTGGGCCACCGGTCGGGTCCAGTTCGATCGACGCATCTACGACTTCCAGGGCGTCAGCTTCCCGCTGGCCGACTCGGCGGCCGACGCCTCGGCGGCACGGCTGCTCACCCGCGAGGCCGCCTGGCTGGCCGACGACGGCGCAGACCCGAAGGTCGTCCATGCCAAGGCCTCGCTGGCCAAGCTGTTCGCCTCCGAGGCGGCCTTCCGTTGCGCCGACCGCGTGGTCCAGGTGTTCGGCGGCCGCGGCTACATGCGCGACACGGCTGCCGAGCGCTACCTGCGTGAATTGCGCGTCGACCGGATCTGGGAGGGCACCTCCGAGATCCAGCGCGTGATCATTGCCCGGGCCCTCGAGAAGCGCGGCGTCGACCGTGTTGTCGGCTAGGCCGGCATCGATGGCAGCGGAACCGAGCACGACCTCGATCGACCTGCGTCCGCTGTTCGCGCCGCGGTCCGTGGCGGTCGTCGGGGCGTCCCCGCGGTCCTCGATCGCCAAGACGGTTCGGGACAACCTGATCGCGCTCGGAAGCGAGACGCGCTGCCACTTCGTCAATCCTCGCTACGAGGAGATCTGGGGATCGCCGGCGTTTCCTTCGCTGGACGCCCTGCCCGAGAGGCCGGACATCGTGGTCATCGCCCTGAACCCACTCCGTGCCGCCCAATTCACGGAGGAGGCGGCCCTGGCCGGTGTGCCGGCCGTGATCATCCCCGGCGGCGGCGTCGTTGAGGGCGGCGAAGCGGCTGCCCAGATGCAGCGTGACGTTCGCGAGATCGCGATCCGTCATCGAATCGCGCTGCTTGGGCCCAACTGCATGGGGATCGTCGACCACACGACGAACAGCGCCACCTATATCGGTGACATCAACCCATACCTGCCGCGCGGTGGCGTGGCCGCGATCGCCCAGTCGGGTTCGGTCAGCGATGCGTTCATCCACTCGGGCAATCGGATCGGGTTCAGCCGCATCATCTCGTGCGGCTCCGAGGTGGTTCTCGACACCTGCGACTACCTCGCCTATTGCCTTGACGATCCGGAGACCCGAGCCGTCGCGTTGTTCCTCGAAGGCTTTCGGCGGCCCGAGCGCTTTCTCGCGCTCGCCGATCGCGCGCTGGAGCTCGACAAGCCGATCCTCGTCGTCAAGGTCGGCCGGACGGTGCAGGCCCAGGCAGCCGCCCTGGCGCACTCGGGCAGCCTCGCCGGCGAGGACCGGGTCACCGACGCCGCTCTGGCGGCCGCCGGAGTGATCAGGTGCGCCGACCTGGATGAGTTGCTCGAGGCCGCGGAACTGGTCGACGGGACACGTCGGACCGGCCGGCGCGTCGGCCGCGGGCGGACGGGGGTCGTGACGGTCTCGACGGGGGAGGCGTCGCTCATCACGGATCTCGCGCCCCGCACCGGGATCGACCTGCCCCCGATGCCTCCCGAGGCCGAGGCGGCGATCCGCGCGGGATTGCCGACGATGGGGTTCATCGCCAATCCGCTCGATCCGTGGGGAGCCGACGAGCCGGCGATCGCCTACGGCGTGGCGTTCGAGGCGATGGCCGCTTCGGGCGCCTATGACGTCCTGGCGCTCGTTCACGACTTCCCGTATCGGTCCATGCGCTCCGAGGTGGAGACCGCCAACACGGTGCTGCGTCCACTCCTGGCGGCGACGGCCGATCGACCCGGCATCCTCCCCGTGTATGTCTCCCTGACATCCGGGGAACCGACCGAGGAGACAAAGGCCATTCTCGATGCGGACGGTGCTGGGGCGCCGATGCTGCGCGGGACGGTGGAAGCGTTCGCCGCCATCGCGTCCCTGGCGCGTTGGGAGCGGCGACGCGCGCATCGGCTCGCGAGCGGACCGGTGCGACCTTCGTGGCCTGCCCTTGCGGCAGACCGAACCTCCTACGGTCTCGATGTGACCGCGGAGGCGGCGCCGGGTGCGGCGCGGATCACGCGGACCGTGGCGCTGCCCGAACGCGAGAGCCTGGATCTCCTGCGCGACGCCGGTCTGGCCGTGACGCAGGCCACGGCAGCGGCCGACGGGGATGGGGCCGTCGCGGCCGCCGCCGCGTTCGGCGGGCGGACCGTTGCGATCAAGCTCGATGCACTGGGCCTCGCGCACAAGACGGAGGCCGGCGCCGTGGTCCTCGGCGTGTCCGGCGAGGACCCTGTTCGTGCCGTCGCCACCCGGTTGCTGGACGAGGGCCGGGCCGCCGGACGGGTCGTTCGCGGTGTGCTGGTGGAGCCGATGGCCGACCCTGGCCTGGAGCTCATCATCGGAATGCGCCGCGATCCCTTGTTCGGGCCGGTCGTCCTGGTCGGGCTGGGAGGGGTCCTCGCCGAGGTGCTCGACGACGTGGCGATCCGTCTCGCGCCGGTCCAGCCGACAGAGGCGGCCGCGATGCTCGACGAGCTGCGCGGTACGCGTCTCCTGGACGGGGCTCGCGGCAGGCCGGCCGTCGAGCGGGCGGCCGTCGTGGATCTGATCGTCGGGCTTGCCACCCTCGGGGTCGCCCGCCCCGACATCGAACAGATCGACCTGAACCCGGTCATCGCCGGGGTCGGCGGCGCCGTTGCCGTCGACGCCCTGGTCGTCGTGAAGGAGCCGGCCGATGCCTGACCTGGAACCCGTCCTCGTTCACGAAGTGGCTCCGTGGGGCGTGAGGCTGATCCTCAACCGGCCGGCCAAGCTCAACGCACTGTCCAGGCCACTCGTCGAGGCGCTGTCCGACTCGATCGCCGAAGCGGGACGGGATCCGGACGTGCGCGTCATCGTGCTTGCCGGGGCCGGGCGAGCCTTCTGCTCGGGCTTCGACCTGGCCGAAGAGGTCGAAGACCAGATCGAGGGACCAGTTGCATGGCGCGAACTGCTCGCCGCCGATGTCGCCGCGACGCTCGGCGTCCTGGACTGCCCGAAGCCCGTCATTGCGCAGGTGCACGGCTACGCGCTGGCCGGCGGCCTTGAGCTGGCGATGGCCTGCGACCTCATCGTGGCGGCGGAAGGGACGCGGCTGGGTGAACCGGAGATCCGCTATGGGTCGGCGCCGGTGACGCTCCTGATGCCGTACCTCATCGGCCAGAAGCGGACCCGCGAATTGCTCCTGACCGGCGACCTGATCGACGCCTCCACAGCCGAGCGCTGGGGCCTGGTCAACCGCGTCGTACCGGCAGAGCGCCTGGCCGCGGAGGTGGACGCCCTCGCCGATCGCCTGGCGCGTACGCCGCCCGAGGTCATGGCACTGACGAAAACGATGCTCAATCGGGCGATGGACGCGGCCGGTTTCCGCGTCGCCGTCGAGGCGGGCATCGATCTCGGCGCGATCATCAACGCCGCAGACACGCCCGAGCAACGCGAATGGGACGAGATCGTCCGGCGCGACGGCCTCAAGGCCGCGCTCGCCTGGCGCGACCGGCGCTACGACGAACAGCTCGGCCGTCGCGACGAGGGGGACCGCGCGGCCGACTGACCGTACGCGCCGGTGCGCCGAGGCACTGCGTCGTCCGCGGCCGGTGCACGGTCGCACCTGAACGTCCGTAGCCGGGTGGCCGCGCCGTCACCTCTCCCTCCCCGAACCCCACCGGCACCCGTCCGCCGAGAACGAAGGTACCTCCCCGAGTAACCCCATCGTCGGGTGTCGCCCTACGGTGCTTGTCGGGTTTCATAAGGGGCAATCCATGAGAGGGGGACCACGCACTGCATGAAAACGGGGAGAGGGGTTCAGTCACCGATGGAAACCATGACCGACCCGGCTCGGACGCTCCGACGCCGCCGACGCCGACGAGGGATCGTGACCCTGCTGGCGGCACTCTCCGCGCTCAGCATCGGCAGCGGCGCGTTCTCGTTGGCAGTCTTCACGGACACTGACATTGCGAGCGCCGCCTTCACGACCGGGACCGTCGATATCGTGACGAGCCCCTCGACGCTGTTCACCCTGACGGGGATCGTGCCCGGAGACTCGGGTAGCGCGACCCTGACCGTCACCAACGGCGGCACCGCATCGCTGCGCTACGCGATGACCTCGTCGTCGACGAACACCGATGCGAAGAACCTCCGCGACCAGTTGAATCTCGAGATCCGGCCCGGGACCTGCCCGAGCGGATCGGCCGCGATCTTCGGCCCGGCCGCGATCAACGGTGCGCTGTTCGGCAACCCGGCCCAGGGTAACCACGCCAACGACCGGACGCTGGCCGCGGCCGCCACGGAGAACCTGTGCTTCATGTGGAGCCTGGCGCTCGCGACCGGCAATGCCTATCAGAACGCAACCACCACGACGACATTCACGTTCTCGGCCGAGCAGACCGCGAACAACCCGTAAGTCAGCGTCGGCTGCACCCTCGGCTGCGACTTGCCCGGTCAGGTGGCGATTCGCGGCTGAGGGCCGTTTTCCAGGGAGGAATGGCGATGAAGAGGAGCCCCAGGATGCAGGCCCTCGCCGCGATGCGGCGGGTCGTGGACCTGGTCCTCGTCCTCCTCGTCGCAACCGTTCTCGGCACGATCGTCGTCGGGCAACTCGTCCCGCGACTTGATCGGGTCGTGTACGTGGTCGGCGGCCCATCGATGGAGCCCGCCCTTCCGGTCGGCGCCGCCATCCTGGCCACGCCGGTGGATCCGGAGCAGCTGCGCGTCGGAGACGTCGTCAGCATGAAAGTCGGCCCGGCGCAGGCCGTGTTCACGCATCGGATCATCCGGATCGTCGACCGCGAAGGGGCGATCTGGATCGAGACCAAGGGCGATGCCAATGCCGATGTCGACCCGGCGATCGTCCCTGCGTCGGCGGTGGTCGGCCGGGTGGACACGGCGGTTCCCGGTCTCGGCTATCTGATCGCACTCCTCTCGATGCCCACCGGCGTCCTGTTTGCTATCGCGTTGGCGGGCTCGCTGTTCGCGATCGCGTGGCTGCTCGAGGCCCTCGAAGAAGATGCGGCGGATGCCGTTGTCCGCACCCCAGTGGACGCAGAATCCGCGCCGCCACGATCGCTCAAGCCGGCACGATCGCTCAAGTCACCACGATCGCGCGACCGGTCGCCGATCCACGCGGGACCTCCGTCGGGATCCGTCTCGGCCTGATCGATGCGACGCCGGCTGCCGACGCGCGCGCTCGCCCTGCTGGCTGCCTTCGCCATCGGGGCCTCGTCGGTGGTACCCGCCACCTTGGCACGGCTCACCGACACGGTGGACTCATCGGCGACGGTCACCACCGACACCCTGACTCCGCCCACTGGGTTGGGGGCCGTCGGTGGCCTGACGGTCATGCTGTCCTGGACGGCGACTACCGACATCTATGCCTCCGGCTATTACGTGGAGCGCGCCCCGGCGGCCGTGGGGCCGTACGCGGTGATCGCCACGGTGAACCCGTCGAGTGCGACAGGTTACGTCGACCTGCCCGGCGTGGGCACGTTCTACTACCGCGTTGCGGCCTACTTCAACAACTGGACGAGCACCTACACGGCGGTCGTGTCGGCCACGGTCATCGCGACCGGCTGGCGGACATGCGCGAGCAATGCCGCGAGCGCCGGGGGCGACAACAACGGCTACGAGGGTACGCCCGGTGACGCCTGCGGCGCGGGTGCACCATCGGCAACCGACATCAATTCCGGCACGAACACGAATACCGGGTGCCTCAATGCCGGAAAGGACAGGCACCGGTTCTGGACGTTCACGTTCGGGGTCCCAGTGGCCGTCACGTCAATCAACGGGATCGAGGTCCGGCTCGACGGGGCCGTCGACAACGCGAGCGGCACGAACCGGATGTGTGCGCGGCTGTCGTGGGACGGTGGGGTCACCTGGACGGCGACGAAACAGCTCACGGCCCTGACGACCTCGATCGCGACCTACGTTCTCGGTGGTCCCCTCGACACGTGGGGTCGGGCCTGGACCGGTGCCGAGTTCTCGGACGCCAACTTCCGCGTTCAGGTCATCGACGTCAGCAGCAACAACGCCAGGGAC
>JANNUK010000172.1:0-2182 GCA_031395155.1 Chloroflexota bacterium
GAGCGCGAGGAGATCGAGCGCGGCCAGGTCCTCGCCAAGAGCGGCTCGGTCAAGCCCCACACCCGCTTCACCGCCCAGGTCTACGTCCTGACCAAGGAGGAGGGTGGCCGCCATACCCCCTTCTACAACGGCTACCGTCCGCAGTTCTACCTGCGCACGACCGACGTGACCGGCGCGATCGGGCTGCCCGACGGCGCCGAGATGATCATGCCCGGCGACAACGTCGAGATGAGCGTCGAGCTGATCACCCCGATCGCCATCGAGTCCGGCCAGCGCTTCGCCATCCGCGAGGGTGGTCGGACCGTCGGCGCCGGCGCCATCGTCACGATCGCCGAGTAGGCACGACATGGCAAAGCAACGGATCCGGATCCGCCTCAAGGCCTACGATCACCGACTGCTCGATCAGTCGGCGCTTCAGATCGTCGAGACCGGCCAGCGCACGGGCGCCGATGTCGTCGGACCTGTCCCGCTGCCGACCCGGATCGAGAAGTTCACCGTGATCCGCTCACCGTTCATCGACAAGGACAGTCGGGAGCAGTTTGAGATCCGCACCCACAAGCGGCTGATCGACATCCTCGACCCGACCCCGAAGACGATCGACGCGCTCAGCCGGCTGTCCCTGCCCGCGGGCGTCGACATCGTGGTGAAGATGTGAGTTCGCGATGAGTATCGGATTGATCGGCCGCAAGGTCGGCATGACCCAGGTGTTCCAGGACGACGGCACGATGGTGGCCGTCAGCGTCGTGGCCATCGAACCGAATACGGTCACGCGGCTCCGAACCAAGGAGCGTGACGGATACAGCGCCGTGCAGCTCGGGGCCGAGGTTGCCAAGCGCCTGACCAAGCCCAGGCTGGGACAGCTTGGGTCGCTGCCGAAGCTCTCCAAGATCCGCGAGTTCCGGGTGGACGACCTGGCCGGCTACGAAGTCGGTGCCACGGTCGGGATCGACGACCTGTTCGCCAGCGGCGACCTCGTCGACGTGACCGGCATCTCGAAGGGCAAGGGCTTCGCCGGCCACATCAAGCGCCATCACTTCTCCAGCGGGCCCAAGACTCATGGTTCGGACCACCATCGCGAGCCGGGCTCGATCGGACCAGGAACGACACCGGGTCGCGTATACAAGGGCGTCCGGATGGCCGGTCACATGGGTGACGAGCGCGTGACCACCAAGAAGCTGCGCGTCGTGCGCACGGATGGCGAGCGGAACCTGCTGCTCGTCAAGGGGAGCCTCCCCGGTCCGCGCGGCTCGCTGATCCTCGTGAAGAAGGCCTGAGATGCCCCAGACCACCCTCTACGATCGATCCGGCGCGTCCGTCGGCACGGTCGAGCTCAGCGACGAGCTCTTTGCCGCTCCCATCAACACCGCCGTCCTGCACCAGGTCGTGACGGCCCAGTTGGCGGCGCGTCGCATCGGTACGCACGACACGAAGACCCGTGGCGAGGTCCGCGGCGGCGGCGCCAAGCCATATCGCCAGAAGGGAACCGGCCGCGCACGCCAGGGTTCAAAGTCCGCGCCGCACTATCGTGGTGGGGGGGTCGTGTTCGGGCCGCACCCGCGCTCGTACGCGCAACGGCTTCCCCGCAAGATGAAGGCACTGGCACTGCGCGGTGCGCTCACGGCCAAGCTGGGTGACGAGGCGATCAAGGTGATCGACTCCTTCGGGCTGGAGGCGATCAAGACCAGCGAGATGGCAGCCGTCCTGAAGGCGCTGGGCGCTGCCGGTCGCGTTCTGGTCGTCTCTCCGGGTGGCGATCGGACCCTCCGCCTGTCGCTCCGAAACCTGCCCACCGTCAACCTGATCCAGGCGGATTCGCTCAACGTGGTGGACCTGCTCAAGGCCGACCTGATCGTGATCGAGCAGCCCGCGCTCGCGCGCATCGAAGAGGTGTACGCGTGAGTGCCCTGACCGCACCCGAGATCATCCTCAGCCCGGTGATCAGCGAGAAGTCCAACACCGAGGCCGCGCGCGGAAAATACACCTTTGCCGTGCACAGCCGCGCCAACAAGATCCAGATCAAGGCCGCGATCGAGGAGCTGTACAAGAGCGAGAACGTCAACGTCGTCGCGGTCAACGTCCTGACCATGAAGGCGAAAGATAAGCGACGGGGTACGCGTGGAGGCCGCCAAGTCGGCTACACCACCCCGTGGCGCAAGGCGATCGTGACCCTGGCCCCAGGCCA
>JANNUK010000206.1:0-2349 GCA_031395155.1 Chloroflexota bacterium
CGGGACGTTCCTCGGGGACACGATCGCGACGTCGACGATGTGCCGGTCGAGAACGTTGGCCGGGTCGTCGGCAGCCATTGCGACCGGTGTACTGCCGGGCCAGATCCCGGCAAGCACCATGACAACGACCAGCACGACCAGGATGGCTCGGGATCGGCGTTGCGAGGTGGGGACGATCATCGGTGGCACGCCACGAACAGGCGCTCATCGTACCGCCGACGCGGCCGTGGACGCCCTTTTTGGTAGCCTCGTCCGGTGCCACAAGTCACGTCCGCGCCCCTCCGATTCCTGCCGGCCGCCGCGGCGCTGGCAGCCGCGCTCGCGATCGGAGGCTGTTCGGCGCTGAGCGCCTCGCCGCCGGCGCCCACGCCGGCCGACTTCCCCGGCCTGGCCGGGGTCCTCGCCCAGCGCGGCGTGCTGATCACCGACTATGTCTCGGGCGATGCTGGCTGCGACGACCCGACGCTCGCTCCCACCGCGATCCGCTTCGACGCGACCGGGTTCGAGCAGGCGGAGCGAACCACGATCCGGATCTACATCTTCCGGAATCGCGAGGCATACGAACGGCGGCGGGGCGATGTCGACACGTGCGCGCTGGCGTGGGCCGGCGATCCGGCCGCGATCGAGACCATGGACGTTTCGCCGTACGTGCTGGTGGGAAGCGGCCCGTGGCCACCGGAATTCAAACGGGCCTTGCGCGAGGGGCTGATCGAGGCCGGCGGCACCGGCGGCTGAGCCACCGGCCGGCGCGGTCCCAGCGTGGCTTGCGCCCACGTACCCGCACAGCTGGTGCCACGGGTCGGTTCGGGGCTTCAGGGGCCCTTTCGGTCCCCTCGTACTCGCACAGCTGGTGCCACCGCGCGTTGCGGGGCCGATCCGGCATCGGGTACTCGGGTAGCTGGTGCCAGGGGTCGGTTCGGGGCTTCAGGGGCCCTCTCGGGCCCCTGGTACTCGCACAGCTGGTGCCACGGCGCGTTGCGGGGCCGATCCGGCATCGGGCCACGCGTATGCCTGGTACGGGCACGGAACCCGAGCTCCCGGATCTGAGCTTGGACCTACACCACGCGCAGGTCGAGGATCCTCCGGGCGATCACGAGGCGCTGGACCTGGCTGGTCCCCTCCCCGATCTCGGTCAGCTTCGCGTCGCGCATGAAGCGTTCCACCGGGTAATCCGTGACATAGCCGTAGCCGCCGTGGATCTGGATGCCGTTGTTCGTCGCCCGTGAGCTGACCTCCGAGGCGAACAGCTTGGCCTCGGCTGCGGCGAGCCCGTACTCGCGCCCCTGGTCCTTCAGCCATGCCGCCCGGTAGACGAGCTGGCGTGCCGCCTCGATCTCCGTCGCCATGTCGGCGATCATGAAGGCGACGCCCTGGAAACTGCCGATGGGCCGGCCGAACTGCTCGCGCGTCTTCGCATACGGGATCGAGGCATCGAGCGCCGCCTGCGCGAGGCCGAGGGCGAGGGCGCCGATGCTGATCCTGCCGCCGTCGAGGATCTTGAGGAACGTGCGAAAGCCGGAGCCGCGCTCTCCCAGCATGTCGGCCGCCGGCACGCGAACGGCGTCGAACAACAGCTCGCCGGTTGCCGACGCGTGGAGGCCGAGCTTGTCCTCGATCCGCCCGATCGAGAAGCCGGGCGTCTCGGCCGGAAGGATGAACGCGCTGATCTCCGCCTCGTCCTTGATGGTGGTGCCCGTTCGGGCGGTGACGATGTACGTGCCTGCGTGCCCGGCGTTCGTGATGAACCGCTTGCTGCCGTCGATGACCCACACGCCACCGTCGCGCCCATCCTCGAACCGGGCCGTCGTCCGCGTGCCGCCCGCATCCGAGCCGGCACCCGATTCGGTCAGCCCGAAGGCGCCGAGGACGGCGCCGGAGGCCATCGGTCGCAGATAGCGTTCCTTCTGCTCGGGCGTCCCGGCGACAACGAGCGGACTGCTGCCGAGGCTGGTATGGGCGGCGACGATCAACCCGAGCGAGCCCCAGACCCGCCCGATCTCCTCGATCGCAATCGCGTACGCCAGGGTGTCCATCCCGGAACCACCGTCGGCCTCCGCGAAGGGAATGCCCAGCCAGCCCATCTCGCCCAGGTGCTTGACCACCTCGGACGGGAAGCGGTGCTGGCGTTCGTGCTCCTCGACGACCGGGGCGACCTCGGTCTCCATGAAGTCGCGGATCGTGTCACGCAGCAGTGCGTGCTCCGGAGAGAGGTCGTAGTCCATGGTCCCGAGCGTACCATCCGGGACCGCGGCGGCTGCCGTCGCCGCTCGGCAGGGCGCCACCATCAGGGCGACCCAGCGCGCTCCGTGCTAGCCTCCCTGACATGCCCGACATGAACGACGTCCCGGG
>JANNUK010000264.1:0-2432 GCA_031395155.1 Chloroflexota bacterium
CTCGGCCAGCGGATCCCGGCACGGGACGACCTCATTGAGGAACCCGTAGACGAAGTACCCGCACGACAGATTCCAGCCGGCATCGACGCCGACGAATCGCGCCCCGGCACGACCTTCCACGGTCACGACCTCGGCGAGCAGTAGTCCCGCATCGCGCGCGAGGTGGTCGCCCGGCTCGCAGGCGATCATGACGCCGAGTGGGCCGAGATGACGAGCCAGGACCGCGGCGTAGTCGTCGAGGCTGACGGGAATCTCGCTGTCGCGCCCCGGCGCTCCGAGGCCGCCACCGACGTTGACCTCGGCCAGCGGGCAGCCGAGGTCGATGAGTCGCCGGGCCATGGCCGTCGCGCCTTCCAGCGCGCGCTCGAAGGCCGGCAGGCCCTCGCTCAGCCATCCCGAACCCGCGTGAAAGTGGAGCGTATCGATCATCAGGTCGTACGACCGCGCCACCGCGACCGCCTCGTCCAGGCGATCCTCGTAGATCCCGAACTTCGTCGGTACGTCTCCCGCGTACTCAAGCCCCGCGTTGTAGCCGGCACCGCGTCCAGGGTTCACTCGGAGGCCGATCCGCCTCCCCGGCGCGCGACGCCCGACCCGGTGGATCTGCGAGATCGCGTCGAGGTTCAGGTGGAGCCCCGGCTGGGCGAGAATGACATCGAGGTCGCGCTCGGACAGGTTCGTCCCCGTGTAGCTGATCTCCGACGGTGTATAGCCGCATTCGAGCGCGCGCAGGACCTCGCCGGGCGAACAGGCGTCGATCCCGACGCCGTTGGGCGATCCCGCCTGACCGAGCCCGCGGAACACCCGCAGGATCGCCGGGTCCGGGCCCGCCTTCATCGCGAACCGCAGCCTGAAGGAGAGATCGGGGAATCGCGCAAAGGCCTCGTGGAACCGACGTGCGTTTTCGGCGTATCGGTCCAGGTCGTACACGTAGAGCGGCGTACCGTGCTCGCGAGCCAGCGCCTCGGCATCGCGACCGGCCACGGCGAGGCACCCATCGACCATCTCGAGTCCCGGGCGAACCCACCAGTCGGGCGCCGCCGTCGACGCCTCGACCGTCTCGCTCGTCGTCAACGCCTTCGCCCGATCCGACCGAGATGCGTGTCCTGGAAGCTCGTCGGGTACTTGAGGCGGTACCCGAGCGCCCGATCGATGCCCGTGTGCGCCACGAGCACGACGGCGGCAAGCACCAGGCCCGGGACGTTCACCGCCGCAGCGATGCCTTCGGCCCGGAGCCAGCGCCGGACCCAGGGGGTGGTGGCTTCGTAGGCCGCAATCACGCGGATGTCCGCAGCGTCGAGCTCCGGGCGGAACCCGCGACCCAGCTATCGGGGCCCTCTTCCACCGTCACGCCGAGCGACCCGAGCAACCGCTCGGACGCCGCCGCGACGTCCGCGATCGCGGCATCGAACGCCTCCTGGTTTCGCGCCGAGGGCGCTCGATAGCCGCTGACCTTGCGCACGAACTGGCGGGCGGCGGCCTCGACCTCGCCGGTGGTGGCCGCCTCATCCTGGCGACGGAGCTGTTTGATGCTTCTGCACATATCGACGCCTCCTATGCTCTCGGCCCGACGGCCGTGCCGATCGCCCGCAGGCGTTCGTGGACCCCGCCCATCCAAGGGATATCGCGGGGCAGGTACTGCTTCGGCATCTTCGCGACGACCGTGTAGTTGGCATCGCAGACGTTCGCGATCGGTGAGCT
This sequence comes from Chloroflexota bacterium, assembly GCA_031395155.1. Taxonomy (GTDB): domain Bacteria; phylum Chloroflexota; class Limnocylindria; order Limnocylindrales; family CSP1-4; genus CAKKPP01. Next base: position 1,702 of record JANNUK010000264.1, read on the forward strand.
CGACGCCTGGGACACCAGCTGGTAGGTATCCATGATCGAAAGCCCGGATGCAGCCGAAATCCACTGGATGAGCTGGGTGTGCGCGATCCGGAACGCATCCTCCAGCGGCCGATATGAACCGGCGACCATGATTGCCTCGTCGTTCTCGAGCCGCGGCCACTCGCAGAACACGCCCTTGATGACCTCGACGGTGAGCCGTGTGTTCATCGCCCCCTCAACGGCGACGCCGCAGACCTCGCCCTCACCCATCGTGTAGTGGCCATCGCCGAGCGAGAAGAGCGCGCCTTCGACATTCACCCCGAGGTAGATCGTCGCCCCGGCCCGCGCCTCGGGCGTGTCCATGTTGCCGCCGAACGCCTCCGGGACCAGCACGTTGCGCCGCTCGAACGCGGCCGGCGCCACCCCGATCGTCCCGTGGAACGGACGGAGCGGCAGCCGGACGGAGTGATCGGAATCGAGCGCCCGGAAGATGACCTCGCCGGCGGCACGATCAACCTCATAGATCCACGTTCGCTCCGGGAGCGCCGCCTGGAGGGTCGCCGTGTACTTGGTCCCGGTGAGCGCACCGAACAGCGGGACGGTGGTGCTGACGGCCCAGTCGCGAGCCGGCTCGACATCGATCAGATGGATCGCCAGCGTGTCGCCGGGTTCGGCGAGTGGCCGCGGCTCGAGAACGACGAGGCAATCATGGTCGCCGGTTCATATCGGCCGCTGGAGGATGCGTTCCGGAT
>JANNUK010000273.1:0-4363 GCA_031395155.1 Chloroflexota bacterium
GCGACGGTCCCGGACGCGGTGGCGGGGCGTTCGTCGGCGGCAGTACGCTCGGGCGCGGGCGCGTTGAGCGCGGTCTCCAGGTAGGCCTCGACCTCGGCGTCATCGGGGGCGAGGACGCGATGCCCGGCGTTGGCCGCCTCGCCGTGGACCGTCTTGCCCCGTTCCGTCACGCTCGATTCCACCTCCTGGCCAGCCTGGTCGAGTCAGTGTACCGGGCGGGACGCCGAGGAGCCGGAGGCTTATCCAACCTTGTCGCACGGCCTTCGGCGACGCATCCTGTGCGGCGTGAAGCGTGTTGACGTGGTCGTGGTTGGGGCCGGGATCGCGGGCATCACCGTGGCCGCGGAGTTTGCTCGCGAGCGCACTGTCCTCGTCCTCGAGGCCGACACCGGTCCGGCCCAGCAGACGACCGGCCGCAGCGCGGCAATCTACATGGCGTCCTACGGGGGGCCGCGGATCCAGCCGTTCACCCGGACCGGTCGGGCATGGCTGGAATCCGGTGGAGGAGGGTATCTCGAGCGCTCCCTGCTCTCGCCCCGGGGCGTCGTGGTCATCGCCACGCCGGGGCGGCCGGCCTCGTTCGAGCGATACGCGGCCGACGGCAGTCGTCGCATCTCGGTCGAGGAGGCACGCGAGCTGTTTCCCGCGCTCCGTCCCGAGCAATGCGAGGCGGCGGCCTACGACCCCGAGATCTTCGACCTGGACGCCGCCGGGGCCGTCTCCTCGGCGCGTCGCGCCCTGCGCGAACGCGGCGGCGAGATCATGGCTTCGACTCCGGTGATCGCTCTCGATCGAACCAATGGCACCTGGCAGGTCACGACCCCGACCGGGATCGTTGAAGCCGGTCTCGTCGTGAACGCCGCCGGCGCGTGGTCGGACGACATTGCGGTCATGGCCGGGCTGCCGAAGATCGGGATGCTGCCCAAGCGACGCACGATCTGCACGTTCCGCGCTCCACCAGACCTCGGCCACGAGGGATGGCCGATGCTCCTCGAGGCGAGTGAGCGGTTCTACATCAAGCCCGAGACCGGCCAGTTCCTGGCGTCGCCAGCCGACGAGACCCCGTCGGAGCCGTGCGATCCCCGACCCGACATGATCGACGTGGTGACGGCGTTGGACCGGGTGCAGGCGGCAACCACGCTCCAGGCGACCACGATCCAGACGTCGTGGGCCGGGCTCCGGACGTTCGCACCAGACCGATCGCTGGTCCTTGGACCAGATCCGCTCGCCGACGGCTTCGTGTGGTGCGCGGGCCACGGCGGTTTCGGAATCCAGGCCGCTCACAGCGCGGCCCGCGCGGTCGTCACCCTGGTCGAGACCGGAGAGCTGCCGGGCGATGTCGCCGCCGCCGGTGGGGATCGCGCGGCCGTGGTCCCGGATCGGTTCCGTGCCTGACGTCGCTCGCCGGCAGCCGACGCGGGTTCGCCTGAACCGGCAGTCCGGCTGTCCTCTCGCCGTCGGGACTACCCTTCTCGCATGTCGGTGCAGCGCTTTCCGATCCGGATCGGCCGTCGGTCCCGCGGTCTGGTCCGACTCCTGTTCGGCGCGACTCCGGAAACGGCCTGGACCGATGTCGGTGACGGATGGCTCGTGGCACGCTTTGGGCGCTTCGAGGTCCGGACGGACCTCGGGAACGTGCGGCGCTGGCGGATCGAGGGTCCATTCCGCTGGATCACCGCGATCGGTGTGCGCCGCAGCGTCCGCCACGGTGACGTGTCCCTGGCCGGGAGCCCGCACGGCGGCGTCCGGGTAGATTTTCAGCGGCCGGTCCGCTGGGGACCGTTCAACGTCCCGGCGGTCTACGTCGGCGCGGACGACCTCGAGGCGTTCGCCTCCGCCCTCGGCGACGCGGGGATCACAGGCGAGGACGCCAGGAGCCCTCGCCGCCCCTGACCCGGCGGCGAGCGAGTCGCTGTCTCAGTCGCGATTGCGCATCGCCTCCGCGGCCATGTCGAAGTAGGTGAGCAACCGTTCCGCGACGTCCGCGGGCGCGTCGACGAAGGCGACGGCCGCGTGCATGTGGCGCAGCCAGGCATCGCGCTCCGCGGGACCGATCGCGAACGGGAAGTGACGCATCCGAAGGCGCGGGTGGCCGCGCTCGTCGTCATAGGTCCGCGGCCCGCCCCAGTACTGCGCCAGGAACAGCGTCAGGCGGTGACGAGCGCCTGACAGGTCGTCGGGTTCCGGGTAGATGCGGAGCAGTTCCGGATCGCTTGCCACACCGTCGTAGAATCGATCGACGAGGGCCTCGAAGAACGGCATGCCGCCGGCGGTGTCGTAGAACGATTCAGCCTGAGTCATCCCTTCGAGTCTACGGTTCGTCGCCCGGGCCCGGTTCCGGGGCCGGCACGATGCGAAAGACCGGACCATCGCCGAGCCGTTCGGCCGGCGTGCCGTAGCGGAGGATCAGTCCGGCGATCGCCCGATGGCGATCCGAACCCTCGAGCGGCTCGGCCGCGGCCCAGATCCTGCGTTCGCCGATCTCCACCCGGCAACGGGGATCCGCCTCGAGGTTCAGCGCCCAGTCGGCGTCGGAAGCGCCCGCCGCCACGAGCAGCGACCCATCCGGTTCGTCGAGATAACCGACCGCAGCGCGAGAACGTCGCCCCGTCACCCGACCGGTCGTCTCGAGGATCGCGACCTTGCCCCAGGCAGCGAGCTGCTCGCCGACCTCGTCCGTCAGCGCGCTCCCCGCTGCCAGGACTTGCCCTCGGTCTGAACCGATGGGGCGTAGACCATCTCGACCTGCTGCATCTCGCGGATCGTGCCGGCGCCGAGGGCCGCCATCGACTGGCGCAGCGCCCCCACGAGGTTCTCCGAGCCGTCCGTGACATGGGCCGGACCGAACAGGATCCGCTCAAGCGTCCCGACTGTCCCGACCTTGATGCGGGTGCCGCGCGGCAGCACCGGCGACGGGGCCGCCATCCCCCAGTTCACGCCACGGCCCGGCGCCTCTTCGGCGCGCGCAAGCGGGCTCCCCAGCATGCAAACGTCCGCTCCGGCGGCGAGAGCTTTGGCCAGCTCGCCGCCGCGGCGCATCCCGCCGTCGGCCACCACCGGCACGTACCGGCCGGTCTCCGCAAGATAGGCATCCCGCGCGGCTGCGACGTCGCTGATCGCGGTCACCTGCGGGATCCCGATGCCCAGGACCTCGCGCGTGGTGCACGCCGCGCCCGGACCGACGCCCACGAAGACCGCCGCCGCTCCCTGCTCCATGAGCGCGTGGGCCGCCTCCGCGTTCGTCGTGTTCCCGACGGCGACAGGGATCGGCATGAATCGGGTGAACTCTTCCAGCGAGAGCGGGTCGTAGCCGGTCGCGAGATGGCGGGCCGAGGACACCTGGCTCTGGACCAGGAACAGGTCCGCGCCGTGTTCGGCGGCAAACGGGCCCCAGCGACGCGCCGCGCCGGGCGTGGCGGCCACGGCCGCGCGGCTTCCGACAGCGTGGAGTTCCTCGATGCGGCGGGCGACCAGCTCCTCCTGGATCGGGGCGAGATACACCGCGGCGAGGACGTCCTGGACATCGGCGTCGGGAGCCGAAGCAATCCGCCTCAGGATTTCGGCCGGATCCTCGTAGCGCGTCTGGACGCCTTCGAGGTTGAGGATCGCGAGCCCGCCGAGCCGGGCGAGTTCGCCGGCCATACGCGCGTCGACGACGGCGTCCATTGCCGCCGCGAGGATCGGAATGGCCAGATCGATCCCACAGAACGACTGGGCGAGGTCGACATCAGCCGGCTCAAGCGTGCTGGTCCCGGGAGCCAGCGAGACGTCCTCGAATCCGTAGGTAGGACGAAGCGTGTCGACCTTCGAACGGAAGGCCCGCCGCGTCGCCGGTCCGTGGTCGGTGGTCGCCCGCTCGATCAATGCCGTTTCCTCCGCGCTTGGTCGCCTGGCGGCAAGTTTACCCGGCGCGGTCGCCGGCGAGGGTCAGCTCGAACCATGCCACTCGCCCGGGATCGGAAAGGTCGTCCCGGATTCGCTCGATTGCCGTGCGATACCCAGGCCACACGACCTCGACATGCGCGGTGTGTAACGGCACCCACCGAGCGGCATCGTGCTCGGTGGAGATCGTCGGCTCGGCGCCGGGCGCCAACCGTACGGCGAAGATCGCGGCGGTCACCACCCCGTCGATGGACGGCTCGTGGAACTGGTTGACGAGATCGAGATCGAAAAACGCCTCGATGTCATCCCGATCGAACCCGGTCTCCTCGCGCAGCTCGCGCAGCGCCCCGAGCGCGATTCGCTCGCCCGGTTCGAGGCTGCCCGAAACGCACTGCCAAAGGCCTGCGAGGATCCGACCCGGGGCGCGACGCAGCAGGAGGACCTCGCGCGACCCCTCCCGGACACGGAACATCCAGCAGTC
>JANNUK010000299.1:0-1815 GCA_031395155.1 Chloroflexota bacterium
AGCCGGTGTCCGACGCAACTTTCCGGGCCGCGGCGATCGCCGAGGTGATGGAGGCGTTCGTCGTGTAGTCGTAGGCGCCGGCCATGCCTGCCGCATCGGCAACGTTCTGCATGTCACGGCGCTGGACGAAGGTCGACCCTCCGTCCAGGACGAGCCCGGTCATTGCCACGATCGCCACGAGGGCGAGCGCGAAGACGAACAGGACCTGTCCGCGCTCTCGCTGTGGGTCGATCGAATGGCGGTTCATTGGGACGTCCTTTCTCAGTGGAGTTGCACGTGCGTGGTCGAGTCGAGGGTGCCGGGCGCGACCATGTTGAGGAGCGGCGTGAGGACACTGAAGGGCACCGACACGCTCACCCGGACAAAGTCGCCACCGGCGCACGAGGTATTGCTCAACGAGGCATCGGTGATGCTCGTGCACTGGAGCACGATGCTGGCTCCGCCGCCGCCAAGTCCCGGTACCAGCTTCTTCTGGGTCGCGACGACGGCGAGCGTCTCGGTGCTGTTGCCAAGCGTGCAGTTGCTCGGGTCGCACCGGTGGACGCTCGTGACCCGTGCGATCTCGCGCGCGGCCTGCGACACGCCGTTGTAGATGTAGATCCCGCGCCCAAGGTCGACGACGCCCATGAGGAGGAACAGGAACGGGATCAGAACGATCGAGAACTCGACGAGCGCCTGGCCCCGCGAGCGATGCCCTTCCGGGCATCTTGCAGGCAAGGTCCGCCCGATCATGGCTTCACCTTCAGGGTCACGGACCCGGTCGTATTGGAATCCGTCGCGTTGGTCACCTTCAGAGTCAGGAGGTAGGTGCCTGCGGCAACATAGGTGTGGTTCCCTGGGTTCTGCGCAGTCGACGTGGTCCCGTCGCCCCACGACCAGAGCCATTCAGTGATCGGGCAACCCGGCGACGTCGACGTGTCGGAGACCGTCACCGTCACGGCGGCCTTCATGCTCGGAGGCGAAGTCGAGTAGGTGAAGCCGGCGCTCGGAACCGTGCAGCCGGGCGTCGCCGTCGGCGTCGCCGTCGGCGTCGCCGTCGCGGTGGCCGTGGCGGTTGGCGAAGCTGTGGCAGCCGAGGCGGCCGCCGGCAGAGCATCCAGCTGCTGGACCGACGACGCGGCGAAGCTCACGTTCTGCGTTCCGCCAAAGAAGGCGGCCATGAACGGCATCAGCAACTGGAACCGGCCGGCGACGCTCACGCGGACCGTGTTGCCGAGCACCTGGGTGCAGTTCGGCGAGCAGGTCATGGTGACGTCGGCGGGCTGGATGGCGACGACCGAGTTCTTCGCCTCGAGGAGCACCCGACAGACGACAAGGTTGGATGACCCGTCCGCCGGACATGCGGCGCCGGCCGTATAGGAGCCAGGCGTCTTCGATGCCTGGAACGCTCCTTCCCGCGCCGCATTGGCCACCGTCACCTGCGCGGCGGCGATCCGGCCGAGGTCGAGGACGGCGCCGAAGAACACGATGAACACGGGCAGGATGAGGGCGAACTCGACGAGGCCCTGGCCGCGAGATCGACGGCGTTGCCGCAGGTGGGATCGAGGATTCGAACGAAGGCGCATTGGGCCCCTGTCATGCGTGATGAGATCCGTGACCTGGATGGTCCCGGCTGCACCTTTCAGCCTGCCTTGAATCGTTGCCAAGGTGCATAGCCCGACCGGCGTACCCTGCCCCGGCGATGGTCCTCAGGGTTCCCCATCACGTTGCAGGAGTCGCCAGACACGAAGGAGCCGCGCCTTTCGGCGCGGCTCCTTCGTCCCCCGTAGTGAACGGATCGGTGTCGACCGACCCACCGACGATTTGCCCAGGCGC
>JANNUK010000329.1:0-2720 GCA_031395155.1 Chloroflexota bacterium
CGCCCGTCCGTGGTGATCCCGGCCTGGGCCCCGGTCAGCGAGATGGCCGGCACCCCCAGCGCGTGGAGTGCCATCGACAGCAGGGTCGCGCTCTGGTGCTCGCCGGTGGCCAGGAGCATGTCCATCTCGCGCGGATCCGGATCGTCGGTCACGGCTGCGGCGAGAGCGAGCAGCTCGTCGGTGGTGTCGCCCATCGCCGACACGACGACGACCAGGTCGTTGCCGTCCGCGCGGGTACGAGCAATCCGCTCGGCCACGCTGCGAATGCGCGCGGCGCTGCCGACGGACGAACCGCCGTATTTCTGCACGATCAGGGGAACTGTCATGTCGGCCGGGATTCTAGCAGCGGCCTCCCGTGCGACCGCGCCAGCGCGTCCAGCGCGTTTTGAACGGCTGACGCCGGCGCGACTGAAGGGCTTGACTCGCGGTGCGCGATTCATACCATGCGTGTATGAAAACAACGGTCAGCGAAAAGGGCCAGATCACGATCCCCAAGCGACTCCGGGACCGGCTCGGACTCCGTCCCGGAACGGTGCTCGATTTCGAAGAAGCGAACGGTCGGCTCGTGGGTCGGAAGCTGATGCCGGCCGATGATCTCGATGAGCTGGTCGGGATCCTGCCGCTGCCGCCCGGCGGCACTGATGCGGTCATCCGTGAACTCAGGGGCCCTGGCCCGGACGACCTCGCATCTTGATCACCGCGATCGACACCAGCGTACTGCTGGACATCTTCCTGGACGATCAGACCTTTCGAGCCAGCTCGCTTGCGGCGCTCCGTGCGTGCTTGGCGGACGGCCCGATCGTGGCGTGCGACGTCGTCTTTGCCGAGGTGACCGCGGTATTCGCCGATGAACCGGCGGCGACACGAGCGTTGGCACGGATCCCCGTGACCTACTCGGCGCTCGACCTGGCGTCCGCCCTGCGTGCAGGTTCCAGATGGCGCCGATATCGACGCGATGGCGGCTCTCGCCAGCGGGTCGTCGCCGATTTCATCGTCGCCGCCCATGCGCTGGAGCAGGCGGACCGCCTCCTCACCCGGGATCGCGGGTTCCACCGAACGGCATTCGAGGGACTTGCCGTCATCGACCCCACGAGCTGACCGCATCCGGGGACGGGCGATCAGCGCTTGATGAGGACCAGGAACACCGCCGCCGCTACGACGACGGCGACGATGGGCAGGAGCGGTCCCGGAAGAATCGACTGACCGGCTTCGAGGATCGAGCGAAGCGTGCCGCCGATGGCATTCGAGACGTTCTGGACGCCGTCACCGACGGCCCGACCCAATCCATCCATGGCCCGAGTCTGCGCCTGCCGGTCAAGCCGAGCGAACCACCCGGGCCCCGGCGTTGCGCGGGTTCACCACGGTCACCACTCCGGACAGATCCGTGTCTGCGGCAGCAGCCAGGAAGGCGGCCTCGACGCGGGCGACGCCCGCGACAGAATCGACGAAGGCGAGGATGGTCGAACCCGAGCCGGACAGACAGGCCCCGATCGCCCCGGCCGACCGCGCGGCGTCCACGAGCCGGGGCAGCTGCGGGTAGGCCTCGGCGCGATAAGGCTCGTGGAGGCGATCCACGGTGAGGAGTCGGAGCAGGTCATAGCGGCGTGTTGCCAGGCCGGCGACCCCCACCGCGACCCGGCCGAGATTCGCAACCGCGTCCTCCAGCGGGACGGTGGCCGGCAGCACACGTCGCATCTCCGCCGTCGAGAGGCGAAGGTCGGGCACGAACAGGACGGCCCGCAGGTCGCGCGGGACGTCGAACCGGATCGCTTCGACGCCGTTGTCGCCGGTGGTGGACACGACGAACCCGCCGAGAAGTACCGCCGCGGCGTTGTCCGGATGACCCTCGATCTCGGTCGCCAGTCGGAGCAGGGTCGGCCTGTCCAGCGGATCGTCGAGCAGGGCGTTGCCGGCGAGCAGCCCCCCGACGGTCGCGGCGGCACTGGATCCGAGGCCACGTGCGAGCGGGATCTGGTTGACCATCTCGACGCGCCAGCCGACACCGTCGGGAATCTCCCCGCGGACCTCGCGCAACGCGGCCTCGACACCCTGGATGAACCGGTTGTCGTGGTCCTCCCCGAGCTCCCCGGCGCCCTCACCTTCGACCGAGAGCTCGATCTTCCCGCGACTCCAGCCACGGACCTCGACCTCCATCCGGTTGACCAGGCCGAGCGCAAGCCCGAGACAGTCGTAGCCTGCTCCGAGATTGGCGGAGGAAGCTGGGGCCTCGACCGCCACCCGGCGCCCATCGAGTTCGGCCAGCCAATGCGTCACCATCCAAGCACCTGGTGCACCTCTGCTGCGCTGACCCCCGCTTCCATCACCCCGTCGATGACCGACTCCGCCGTGGTCGGATCCTTGAGCCCGTTACCGGTGAGGACGCACACGACGATCGCTTCGACCGGGACCGCCCCGGCTGCGGCCAGCTTGCGCACCCCGGCCAGGCCGGCCGCCGAGGACGGCTCGCAGAAGATCCCCTCGTCACGCGCCAGGTCGCGGTAGGCGGCCACGATCTCGTCGTCGGTTACCGCCTCGATGCGTCCACCGGATTCGTCCCGCGCCGCCACGGCCTTGTCCCACGACACAGGGTCGCCGATCCGGATCGCGGTGGCGATCGTGTCGGGCTCGGCGACCGGGTGGCCGAGGACGATCGGGGCGGCCCCTGCGGCCTGGAAGCCCCACAACGCGGGCAGGTCCGGAATGAGACCCGCCGCGCGATA
>JANNUK010000362.1:0-2886 GCA_031395155.1 Chloroflexota bacterium
GATCGCTGCCTCACGTGGCGTGTTGATGACTGCAGGTCATGGATCAGGTGCGCAGAGGCCGGACCAGCACCCAGGAAGCCGGCGATCATCGACGTCGGCTCAAAGTGTTGCCTCCGAGTCATGGCAGCGGATGCGTGCGCAATCGCGCGACCTGCACGAGGCAGGCGCCGTCCCGGGGCCGTGGCCCCGGGACGTCAGTCCCGCCCGGCTACGCGCCGCCAAGCTACGCGCCTGACGCGCCACAGCGCGGACGGGTCCGACATCGGGTCGCCGTGGGTCCCGCCGCATAACGCCGACCGGCCGCACAACGCCGACCCGCCGCACAACGCCGACCCGCCGCTCAACGCCCGAACTCGTCCAGCCGGACGGCTCGCATGCCGCACCATGGGTGGCCATGGCCCGACGCGCAATTCCCGATCATCCCCGCCCCGGCGTTTCGTTGACGCTGATCTCCGCCCAGCACGCCCTGATCCACGCGCAGACCGCGCTCATGCCGCTCGTCTTCGTCGCGATCATTCCCCAGTTCAAGATTGGGGTCGGCGAGGTCGGTTTGCTGATTGCCGTCGGGAACCTGCTCGGCGGCGCGCTGCAGTTGGTCTACGGCGGGCTGACCCGGCGCGTCTCACGGCGCACGATCCTGGGCAGCGGGGGGCTGGTGTTCGGTGTCGGGATGACGGCGCTCGCGGCCACCACGTCCTGGATCCCATTCGCGGCGACGAGCGTGTTCGGGCGCCTGGGCGGGTCGCCCCAGCACACCGTGGGCAATGCCCTGCTGGCCGAGCAGTATCCGCCGCGACGCGTGGGCTTCGCGATCTCGACGCACATCGCCGTGGGCAACCTGGGCACCGTGGCCATCCCGCTCCTCGGCGGCTGGCTCATCGCGACGGGCGGCTGGCCGGTCGCCGTGCTCGCGCTGGGGATCCCGGCCATGGCAGTCGGCCTGGCGATCCTCTTCTTCATCCGTGAGGCGGGCGGCGATCGCGCGGCGGCCATCGACGCCGGCTCCACGATTGCCGCGTTCCGCTCGCTTCGCGGCGAGACGGACCTCCTCCGGCTGTTCCTGGCCTCGTCCGTTTCGGCCGCGGGGCGCGGACTCGGCATCGTTTCGGTGTTCGTGCCGCTCTACCTCGCCCTGTCGCTCCGGCTCGATGCGCTCACCGTGGCCGGCATGTACACGCTCTTCCTCGCCGGCAGCGTGCCCGGCCCGCTCATCGCCGGCTGGATCGCCGACCGCGTCGGGCATCGCCGGGTCCTCGTCACCACCTACGTCCTGGCCGTCGTGTCGCTGGCGGTCCTCGTGGCGGCCGGATCGTCGGTGCCACTGCTGTGGCTGGCGATGGCCCTGCTGGGGGCGTTCGTCTTCGAGGAGTCGTCGCTTCTCCAGACGGTCGTGGCCGACGTCGCGCGTCCGGCGATCCGCGACGTCGCGTTCTCGGCCTACTTCACGCTGATGTTTGTCGTCGGCGCGGTCTGGGCGGGAGCGATGGGCTGGCTGGTCGGCTCCCTCGGCAACGAGACCGGGTTCACCGTCGCGTTCGGGATCATGGCCCTGAGCTACGTGCTGGCCGCGCTCGTCGTTCTGCGGATCGATGAGCCGGACCGCGGGCCACCCACCCACAGCGCGAGCGACCAGGCAACGAGCGCTGCAACGAGCACGGGCACGAGAAGCGCGTAGCTCCCGGTCGCATCGAAGACCGCCGCACCGAGGTAGACCGCGAACGTGCCTCCGACGGGGTAGGCAACCGCGAGCAGGCCGAAGATCGTCCCGAAGTTGGCTCCGCCGAAGATGTCCCCGAACGCCGCCGATCGAACGGCGATCGTCGCCCCGGTCCCGAAGCCGTGCAGGGCGATACCCCCGATCGCGAGGGCGGCGTTCGTCTGGACGAGACCGATCGCCGCGATCACGCCTCCGCCCACCAGCACCGACGCCGCCAGCCCAACTCCGCGTCGGCCCAACCTGTCCGAGAGCCAGCCGCCCGCCACCTGGCCGACGATGTACGCCAGCGCCTGGAGGCCGAGCGCCGCGGCGGCGAGCCCTGCCGCCATCCCACCGGCGACCGCGCCCGGAAGGAACGCCTGCAGCACGCCCTCGTCGAAGGCGCCGATGGCCGCCGCCCCAGCGAACAGGATCCAGAAGCGCTTCGTGCGGACCGTGCGCCGGACGCTGTGGCGATGCTCGCCGCTGCCCCGCGGCGGGATCTCCATCGCGGCCGACACGGCGCCTGGGGCCGCAGTTTCGTGGAGGCCGGAGGCGCGCGCGGCGACGTCGGCGTCACGATCGGGGCGGCGCTTCTTCGCCGGGACCACGATCTTTGGCCCGCTCGTCATGAGCCACACGAACCCGACACCCACGAGGCAGGCGGCGAGAAATGCCAGCGACGCCGATCGCCAGCCGCCGCTCTCGATCAGCTGGGCCGCGAACGGCAGCGCGACGGCGACACCGAGCCCCGGGCCCGCGTACGTGATCCCGAGCGCGAGCCCGGACATCCCTGCGTACCGACGTGCGATCGCGGTCGATGTCCCGATGAACGCCAGCTGGAGTCCGAGCGCGTGGAGGACCGCGTACGCGAGGATGATGAGCGAGATATCGGGAGCGAGGTACACGGCCAGCCAGCCGCCGGCGAGCAGGACCATCGACGCGGTGAGGAGATCGCGATCGGCAAATTCGTCGTAGGCGCGGCCCAGGAGTGGGCTGGCGATGGCGGTGACCACGAGAAACATCGTCCACGGCGTCACCGCGAGCGTTCGGCTGATCCCGAACTCCTCCGCGAACGCCACCGAGATGGCCGGGAACGTGTACAGCCCGCCGTACGCGATCGCCCCGACGACGAACGCGCCGATCAGCGGCAGCGAGACGCGCGTGGCGCGGCGGGCGGTCGGGAGGGC
>JANNUK010000437.1:0-1519 GCA_031395155.1 Chloroflexota bacterium
GCTCGGCCGGAGCCACGAAGGCCGTGACCGCTTGAGCGCCCAGCTGCGGTAGATGCCTACCCGCGACTAGCGGTGCCCAGGGGCACCGTCAAAGGGCACCGCAAGGCGCTCTGCAAGGTTCATACCGGTACTATTGTCGCCCCACTGGGAGTACCGTCAGCTGCCAGGAACGACACGCCACCCATGAAGATCTCCGGCGAGGCCTCCGCGGCGCCGCGACGAACCTCTACGGGCCAAGCATTGACCGAGTTCGCCCTGGTGATCCCGATCCTGATCATCCTGTTCGTGGCCATCGCCGACTTCGGCCGCATCTTCCAGACCGGGATCACCCTCGAAGCGGCCGCCCGCAACGCCGCCGAGACGACTGCCAGCGCCTATCTTGCCGCCCCGCCCGGCCCTCTCGACTGGCCTGCGCCGGTCGCCGTCGCGGCCTACTACCAGGGCCTGCATCAGATCGCCGCTCGCACCGTGTGCGCTGAGACGCGAGGGTTGCCAAACTCCAACTACGACACCACGACCACGGACTGCCCCGGGATGCCTCTGATCCAGGTCTGCGTCCACGATGGGCAGGACAGCGAATGCACCCTCGAGCACTACGGGCAGGCACTGCCAACCCAATGCGCCGAGCTTGCCGTGGCGCCGACCAATGCGACCGAACCTGGTTATCGCTGGGTCGAGGTTCGAGCCTGCTACCAATTCACGCCGCTCGTCACGATCCCGTTGTTGCCGTTCGGCGATTTCTGGCTGCAGCGCACGCGGGTGTTCGATATCCCCTGTTACTTTGTCCTGGGGACCCAGGCATGTGGCTGATCGCCCGCCTCCGCCCGTCGATCGGCCGCCCATGCCGTGGACGATCGCCGCGAGGGCAGGCGATGACCGAGTTCGCCCTCATCCTCCCGGTGTTCGTGCTCGTCCTATTCTCGATCATCGTGTTCGGCTTGTACGTGTTCTACAACCAGCAGCTCGCGAATGCGGCCCGGGAGGCCGCTCGCTACGCGGCGATCCATAGTGCCACGGCGCAGTGCCCAACCGTCTCGCGCCTGGACCCCATCCTGTCCAACCGGCCCGAGGGGTACTATCGTTGCGACGCTCCCGAGAACGGCTGGCCCTTCATGGTCCCGGCGGGCCGGGCGAGCATCTGGGGCGTCGCGCCCGGGCTGGTCAGGATCACTGCCTGCTGGTCGGGTTTCGTCGACTCGGTGGGAAACCATGACGCGCTGCCGGTGGCGCCGAACACGTTCGTCGATTGCCGGATCGGTGGGATCGAGCCACACAAGAACCTGGCGTCGATGCCCTGCCCACCCCCCGCTCCGATGCTGTCGGTGCAGGCGCCACCCGGTGCGGATGGGGACGACAAGGCAAGCTCCACGGCCTTCGCCAACGGCATCCACTATCAGACGACCGTCACCGTATATGCATGTTTCCAGTGGAACCCACCGCTCGCTGGGTTTATCGTCATCCCTTCACAGGTGACGATGCGCGCAGTGGTCACCGAGGCGATGCTGCGTCAGCAGTGAGG
>JANNUK010000455.1:0-3625 GCA_031395155.1 Chloroflexota bacterium
CCTGGTCGTTCCGCGACCGGCCCGTATGGAACTTGCCGGCAACGGGACCGATCCGCGCCACGAGGGCTGCCTCAAGGTTCATGTGAACGTCCTCGAGGGCCGGGTCCCAGGCGAGCGTCCCGGCCTCGACCTCCGCGCGCAGTCCCTGGAGGCCGGCGACCAGCGCGCCGACCTCGTCGTCGGTCACGAGGCCAGCGCGCCCGAGACCACGGACGTGGGCGATCGACCCGATCAGGTCGTCCACGGCGAGTTCGCGATCGAGGTCGATCGAACGCGTGAAATCGGCCATGCGCTCGTCGTTCGACTCGCCGAACCTCCCGCCCCACAGTCGCATGTTGCCTCCCTCACAGCCGATCCGGCCGAGTGAACGCCCATCGTAGTCGCTCGGTCGGTAGCCGCTCGGTCGGTAGCCGCTCGGTTGGAGCGCCGGCGGAGCACCGGCGGATGGTACGCGGCTTGGCCTAGCACGTTAGGCCAACGCCATCTATCATCCGGTCGTGAGCCGCGCGTCCCGCAGCACCTGGCTGCTCTTCCTTGCCCTGGCCGGCATGTGGGGATCGAGCTATCTCTTCATCAAGATCGGCGTCGAGACGATCACGCCCCTGACGCTTGTGGCCGGACGGTTGTTCTTCGGCCTTGTCCTCCTCGTCGCCGCGGTCGGGATCGCCCGCGAGCGCCTGCCCCGCGAGGCTCGGATCTACCGGCACCTCGTCGTGATGGCCGTCCTGAACATCGTGATCCCATTCTTCCTGATCACGTGGGCCGAGCAGACGACGGACAGCGCGCTCGCCGCGATTCTCAACGCGACCGTTCCACTCTTCACGATCGTGTTCGCGGCGAGCTTCCTCCACGACGAACCGATCACGCTGAACCGGGTGGTCGGGCTCGCCATCGGGTTCGTCGGCGTCGTCATCATCGTCTCGCGCAACCTTGTGCTCGACGATGGGAGCATCGCCGGGGAGATCGCGCTCATCGGGTCATCGATCTCGTACGGGATGGGCAATGTCTACAACCGGCGCAATGTGCGCGGTCTGCGCCCGATGATCCCCGCCCTCTTCCAGGTCGGCATTGCCTTCGCCATCGTGTCGGTCCTCGCATTCGTGTTCGAGCGACCGCTCGAGACGCAACTCACCCGAGACGGCCTGTTTGCGATTGTCTGGCTCGGGGTCCTCGGGTCCGGCTTCGCGTACCTCGCCTACTTCCGCATCCTTGGCGAGTGGGGCGCCACGCGAACGTCGATGGTCGCCTACCTCCTGCCGATCGTCGGCATTGGGCTCGGCGTGGCGGTGCTAGGCGAGTCGGTCGATGCGCGCGTCCTCGCCGGCACGACCCTCGTGATCGGCGGCGTGGCACTGGTGAACAGCCGGTTCGGGGGTCGTCGCCTTATTGGCCGCTCGGCTCCGATCGCCCGACTCTAGACGTCCCTGCCCGGGAATTCGCAGCCGGGGCTGAGCACGCCGGGGCTGGCGTCACGTGCCGGGGCGGGGGCGGGACGCGGGACGCCGCGGCGGGGCTGGCGTCACGTGCCGGGGCTGGCGTCACGTGCCGGGGTTGGCGTCACGTGCCGGGGCTTGCGTCACCGCCTTGCTCATACGACCGCCGCGGGAACGTTATCCACGCGCCGAGGCCCTCCCGAACCAGGCGCTGGCTCGAACGTCCAATCTCTCCGCACGAATCGAGCCGTGAACCGGTCGCTGATCGCCGTCGACCCGGCACATTGATGGATAACGTTCCCCGGGCGAACGTATGAGTGTGTTTGGGTCTGGGCTCGGCCGCTCCGCCACGCGGCCGCTCCGCCGCCCCGTGCCACGTCGCCATGTCCGGATCAGCTGGCGGCGATCACCAGGGCGCCGACCACGATGAGAGTCGCGGCTGCGACCCGCGCCAGACCCTCGCGTTGCGACGCCGCCTCGCGCATCCGGAAGGCACCCCAGCCCGACGCGAGCACGATCGCCGACTCGCGCAGCGGCGCGACGACCGACAGCGGCGCGAGGCGGAACGCGATCAGGATGAGCAGGTACTGGACCACCGCAATCGCCCCGCCCAGCGCCGAACGCCGATCCCCCGCCAGGCGGGCGAAGATCGACTCGATCCCGCGTCGGTGCGAGTACCGCCAGCGGAACGTGGTCCAACCCACGAGGGATACCGCGGCCACGAACTGGAGGATGGCGGCGTAGATCCACGGCTCCACCAGGCGCACGCCGACCCGATCCACGGCGGAATACGTCGACACCACCACGCCGGTCGCGATCGCGAAGAGAACGCCGCCCTCGACCGCGTGGCCGCGAACGACCGCGCGCAGGATCCTCCAGGGGCGCTGCAACCACAGGAATCCGACGAGCAGGATGGCCAACCCCGCGTACCCAGCCGGCGTCAGGCGCTCTCCGAGGATCACGATCCCCGCCCCCACCGCAAGGAGCGTGGCCGTCCCGCGGGCGAGGGGGTACACGATCGACAGGTCACCGCGTCGGTAGGCCGCGGCGAGGAACGCGAAGTAGACCGCCTCGAGGACGCCGGACACGGCGCCCAGCCCGAACGCCTCCGGCGGGATCGCCGGCCGGCCCACCACGAACCACCCGATCACGGCCCCCGGTACCAGCAGGACGGCTCCGGCGGCCGTCGCCACCGTCGCGCCGCGCAGGGGGTCGCCCGAGGTCTTGAGGAGGACGTTCCACGTGACGTGAAGCGTGGCCGCGCCGAGGACGAGCGCGAGGACAAGGGGATCCACGCCGCGCCGTCAGTCCCTGGTCGCGACAACGGATGTTGTCGCTGCCGCCATCATCGTCGTCGGTCGACGCCGGGCGTCAGCGGCCGACGTCGCGACGGCTCATGCCCACCGCTGCCAGCGCCACCCCGCCGAACGCCAGTGCCACACACAGGACCAGCCCGAACCCGTCGAACTCGCCCAGGATCGGTCGCCCGAGATGCTGGTTCAGTGACAGATTCACGATCATGTCGGGGAGCCGCAGGATCGCGCCGAGCAGGTCGAGCAGGTAGAACCCGATCGTCAGGGTCACGACGACGAGCGCCGCGATCCCCGGCCGGATCAGGCCGCCCGCGGCCATTCCCACACCGGCCACGGCCATCCCGTACAGGCCCAGTACGGAAACCCCCAGGGCCAGATCGAGGCCATCCTCGCCCTGGATGCGGGCCCCCACGATGATGCCGAGGTCGATGATGAGGGTCATGATCGCGATCGCCGCCATCACGCCGAGCGAGCTCTTGATCGCCCACCCGGCCCGACTCACCGGCGCGCCCATGACCATCTCGATGCGCCGCTCTCCCTCGTCCGACGCCCATCCGGCAACGAAGAACGCCGCGGCGAGTCCCACGAGGATGATCGCCTCGGAGAAGTAGGCGAGCTGGAGGAAGCCGCCCACTGAGAGGATGTCGGCGTCGGGGAAAAATCGTTCGATCATCTCGATGAACTGCGGGATCTGCGCCAGCTGAGTCACGAACTCATCGGCCGAGGTCGCCAGGACGACCCCATACAACCCGAGCGCGCCGCCCCATACCAGCGCCGCGGGCAGCCGCTCGCCAAGCGATCGCGTGAACGGTCCCATGATCCAGGCGTCGAGCCGGGGCACCACCTGGCGCCCGCCGCTCGGAACCAGCAGGTCGCGCC
>JANNUK010000500.1:0-1655 GCA_031395155.1 Chloroflexota bacterium
CTCGCTACATCTCACCGCAGGTTGCCCAGCTCGTTTCGAGCGAAGACGGCGAGCGGCTGCTCCAGGGGCATCGACGCGAGATCACGGTGGTCTTCTGCGATCTTCGCGGCTTCACGGCATTCAGCGAGTCCGCCGAGCCGGAGGAGGTGATCGGGATTCTCGGCACGTACCACGCGGCGATGGGACGGCGAGTCGCCGAAGCCGAGGGAACCCTCGAGCGTTTCACGGGCGACGGATTGATGGTCTTCTTCAACGACCCCGTGGCGCAGTCCGACCACGTCGAGCGGGCGATCCAGATGGCCGTGGCGATGCGCACGGACGTGGCCAGGCTCGCAGCAGGATGGCGACGCTTGGGTCATCGGCTTGGCTTCGGCGTGGGCATCGCCACCGGGTTCGCGACGTTGGGGCGGATCGGCTTCGAAGACCGGGTCGACTACGCCGCCGTGGGATCGGTCGTCAATCTCGCCGCCCGACTCTGCGCCGAGGCCGAGGATGGCGGCATCCTGCTCAATCCGCGGGCGCATGCCGCGGTCGAGGAGCTCGTGACCGTCCGGCCGATCGGCGAACTCACGTTCAAGGGCTTCTCACACCCGATCGACGTCGTGGACGTGGTTGGTCTGACCTAACCTGCAGTTGCCAGCGCGGCGACCAGGGCGGATGCGCCGGACTCGATCGGGGGGCCGTGGCCGACGAGCAGCGTTTCGTACGCAAACCCGGCCAGCTTCGCCACGGACGCCCGCGCAACGTCCATGTCGGAAGTGAACTGCGGGTTCGCGCCGGTGACATTCCCGCCGGACGTGTTCAGCGCGTCGCCGGCGACAAGGACCCCGCCGACCGGATCCAGGACCGAGATGTGGCCGATGGTGTGCCCCGGCGTCTCGATGACCCGCAATCCAAAGATCTCGTCACCGTCACCGACCGCCACGAGGGCGCGCGGCGCCGCGATCGACGACAGCTCGGCGGTTCCCGCGTAGCCGGTCGCGGCCGTCGCGCGGGCGAGGACCTCGTCGACACTCCCGATGTGATCCCCGTGGCGGTGCGTCAGGACCACGTGCCCGACTGCATCCCAGCCCAGGCCGACGGCCGTCAGCGCGGCCTCGATGTCGTCGCCGCTCCCCTGGACGCCGGTATCGACGATGGCCGCCTCGCCGCCCCGGAACAGGACGTACGCGGACACGAATCCGAGATCGACCCGACGCCACGACACACGCTCGCCTCCAGAGGCAGGACTGCCGGGTGGGCTCGAGACCGTGGGCTTGGGAGGCGGTGTCCTGATCGACGGTGCTCCGGACGCATCGGCGCCGCCAGGCACACACCCGATCGCACCGAGGACCACCAGCGCTCCCGCCCCGCGGCCAAGATCCGCAAGGAACGTCCGGCGGGTGACCGGCACGACGTACATGGCCGGATGGTAGCGCGATGTCGACCGGGACCCGCTTCGGGGCCTATGCCGGCGGCTCCGGCTCCTCGATCGGCGGCAACAGCGGGCTGCCCGTGATCAGGCGCGACCCTCGACCGTGGGTGACGAAGCTGAACGCCCATCGGACGACCACGACGATCCGGTTCGCGAACCCGATGAGGTACAGGATGTGGATCCCGAGCCAGAGCACCCACGCGACGAATCCGCTCTGCCGACCGAACGGCCCCAGCCAGCC
>JANNUK010000506.1:0-4450 GCA_031395155.1 Chloroflexota bacterium
CGTCATCCCAGGCGTCGAGAAGCCGCTCGATCGCCGCTCGGGCGTCGCCGGTGACCGGAGCAGGGCGAAGAGGGCGCGGCAGGGCAGCGCCAGCTGTCGCGAGCGCCGCGAGGAGTTCCGCGCCGAGAAGGGTCGCCGCTGCGTACCGATGATTCGCGAGGACGATGACGCCCAACCCGGATGACGGCTGCCAGCGCATGGTCGATCCGAACCCCGGGTACCCGCCCGAATGGCCGACCAGCCGCCCGAGGCGCAGGTCGTCCGCGATGAACAGCCCGAATCCGTAGCCGCGGACATGGACCGACGGCGTCGCATCGGGAGCGGTTGCCGCGACCTCCGGCGGCATTGTCACCTGGATCTGCTGCATCTCGCGACGGGTCGCGCGACTCAGCGGATGGGTGCCCGGCGGATCGTCACGGGGCGGGAACGCGTCGGTGAAACCGGCGACCCACCGAGACAGGTCGCGGACCGACGTAGAGATCCCGCCCATCGAGGCGAGCGCGCCGTAGCCGTCGATGGGCTCGTCGACGAACGCCTCGTCGCGCCAGATGTAGCCGTGGGCGAGACGCGCCTCAGGAACTTCGTCGAAGAGGTACGTCGTGGCGCTCATCCCGAGCGGCTCAAGGATCCGCTCCCGAACGACCTCGCGGTACTCCCTCCCGGCGGCGGCCGTGATGACGCGCCCAAGGATCCCGTAGCCGAGATTCGAATACTCGAAACGAATCCCCGGCGTCCACGCGAATGACGGACCGGCGCGGAGCAGGATCGCAAAGGAGTCGAGATCGAGGCCCTGCTGGCGGTCGCCCCATGGGTCGTCGGTCGGGAATCCTGCGGTCATCGTCAGGAGATGGCGGACGGTGATGGTGGGCGAGTCCACCGTGGGACCTCGCAGAGCGGCGAGCTCGGGCACGAACGCGGCCACGGGATCGTCGAGCCGAAGGTGTCCGACGTCGCGGAGGGAGAGCACGGTCGCGGCCGTGAAGCTCTTCGTCATCGACGCGATCCGGAACACGCTGTCCGCGTCCGGGACGACGTCCTCGCCGACGCGCAACGTCCCAATCCCACGCACGTGAACCAGCTCACTGCCGACCACGACACCGTAAACGACGCCCGGGATGTGCTTCCCGTCAAGAAAGCGATCGGCGAGGGCATCCGCGTCCCGAATCGCCTGTGTCATCGAGCGCCGGCTCACCGCGGCGCTCGGCACCGCGCCACCCACGGAATCAAGAAACCGCCGGTGACCCGGCGGTTTCCATCAGCGACAGTGTCGCGCGGGGGGTCAGTGCGAGCAGGACTTTGCGGTGCCCGCGTCGTCCGCGGTGCGGAAGCTGGAGCCACAGCCACAGGCCGCGACCGCGTTCGGGTTGTTCACGGTGAAGCCGGCGCCCATGAGCGTATCGACGTAGTCGATCTGCGCGCCCTGGAGCAGGCCGATGCTCTGGGTGTCGACGTAGACCTTAATCCCGCTCGTTTCGAGGATCTGGTCCTCGGGCGTCGGGGCGTCCTCGAGCATCATCCCGTAGCGGTAGCCGGAGCACCCGCCGGAATACACGTACACCCGCAGGCCGATGTTCGGGTTGGTCTCTTCCTTCGTCAACTCCTGCAGTTTCGAGGCTGCGGCGTCGCTGAGAGACAGGACCGTCGTCGGGGTGACCATCGGCTGGTCGATCATGGGCTGCTGTTCGATCATCGTTCGTGCTTCCTCCTGGGAGGCCATCGGCGCTAGTGTCGAGGACGGCGCTGGCGCCGCGTATGGCCCAATCGTACGCATGTCAACCGATTTCGACAATCACCCCGGCAAAATCGGCGTCGTGCGGCGCGTGGCGCGGTTTCTTGCACACGATCACCGGGGGAACGTTATCCACCAATTGGAGGATGCTTGAGGCCAGGACGGGAGCCGGAGCGGTCCATCCGTGCGGGGCAGAGGTCGTTTCGCGATCGACGACCGGTTCGGTTCATGGATAACGTTCCTGAGGCGGTCGTATGAGAGCCATGTGATGGCTGCGGTCAGCGACGGATCCGCACCGAATCGGCCGAACCTAGTCCTCGATCCGCTCGATGACCGTCGCGATGCCCTGGCCCACGCCGATGCACATCGTCGCGAGGCCGTAGCGGCCGCCGGTTCGAGCCAGCTCGTGAACCAGCATCGTCACGAGGCGGCCGCCGCTCATCCCGAGCGGGTGGCCCAGGGCGATCGCACCACCGTTCACGTTGACTCGGTCCGGATCGAAGCCCAGTTCGTCCATGCACACGAGCGACTGCGACGCGAACGCCTCGTTGAGCTCAATGAGATCGAGGTCCGCGACGTCCAATCCGGCGCGGGCAAGGGCCTTTCGGGTGGCAGGAACCGGGCCGACACCCATGACGGCAGGATCGACCCCCGCCACGGCCGTGGAGATGACGCGAGCCATGGGTCGAAGCCCAAGGGCGCGGGCACGTTCGGCCTCGACAACGAGGACCGCCGACGCGCCATCGTTGATCCCGGACGCGTTCCCCGCGGTCACCGACCCCCCGTCGCGGAACGGCGGCCGGAGCTTCGCCAGCGCCTCGGCAGACGTTTCGGCGCGGGGATGCTCGTCGCGCGACAGCACGACCGGGTCGCCCTTCCGCTGGGGCACGCTGACCGGGACGATCTGGCCGTCGAAGCGGCCGGCTTCGATGGCCGCCACGGCCCGCTGCTGACTCGTGAGCGCGAACGCGTCCTGGCGCTCGCGCGAGACGCCCCAGCGCTCGGCCACGTTCTCGGCGGTCTCGCCCATCGAATACGGGTAATGCATCTCGGCGAGCTTCGGATTGACGAACCGCCAGCCGAGGGTGGTGTCGTGCATCTCGCGGTCGCCGCGATCCCATGCCGCACCGGCCTTGGCCTGGACATACGGCGCCCGGGTCATCGATTCCACGCCGCCCCCGATGAACACGTCGCCGTCCCCGACGGCGATCGCATGCGCCGCCGAATTGATCGCCTGCAGGCCCGAACCACACAATCGATTGACGGTCAGGCCCCCGACCTCCACCGGGAGGCCGGCCAGGAGGACCGCCATCCGGGCAACGTCGCGGTTGTCCTCGCCGGCCTGGTTGGCACAGCCGAGGATGACGTCCTCGATCTCCGCCCCGTCGACACCGGTCCGCTCGACCAGCGCCCGAAGGACCAATGCCGCGAGGTCGTCCGGGCGAACGGACGCGAGCGCCCCGCCGTAGCGCCCAATCGGCGTCCGGACGGCGTCGATGATCCAGGCTTCGCGGAGGGCTCGGTGCTGGTCGCGGGTCACGCGTCTCGGCTCATTCCCGGATGGTAGCGCGGGCGACCCATTCGAATGGACCCCACGGATGGCCGGCACCAAGTTTCATCGCAAGGTCGATGTCGGCGGCGGACGCGACGCCGTCAGCCTGGGCTCGGCCGGCCTCGGCGACAATCGCGGTGACGATGCGACCCGCGATGTCGGCCGGGTCGAGGCGAGGACCCTCGATGTGTCGGCCGGAGGGGACGAACTCCTCCGCCGGACCCTCGGGTCGACCGTTCGCGCCGTACCGGTAGAAGCCAACGCCCGCCTTTCGACCGAGCCGGCCCGCTGCGACGAGGCGCTCCTGGATCGGTGAAGGGAGGAAGCGCGCCGCTTCTGGGACCGCGCCCCCACCAAAGCCCTCGAAGACCCCGCGGGCCGCCGCCAGGTTGATGTCGATGCCGACGAGGTCCATCAGCGCGAACGGGCCCATCGGGAACCCGGCCGCGATGACGGCCGCATCGATCTCTTCGATCGTGCCCGCGCCCGCCTCGAGCATCCGCAGTGCCTCGAGGGTGAACGGCCGGTTCACGCGATTGACGATGAACCCGGGGCTGTCCGTCGAGCGCACCGGAGTCTTGCCCCAGCGACGAACGATGTCGCTGGCTCGCTCCACGATGGAGGCATCGGTCGCGGGCGTGGCAATCACCTCGACGAGGGCCATCAACGGCGCGGGGATGAAGAAATGGAGGCCGATCACGTTTTCTGGCCGGCTCGTGGCGGCGGCGACGTCGGCAACCCGCAGCGCACTCGTGTTCGTGGCCAGGATCGTGTCGGGCGGGGCTGCGCCGTCGAGGCGGGAAAAGAGCTCGCGCTTGACCGGGAGATCCTCGAGCGCCGCCTCGATCACGAGTTCGGCGCCGTTGACGGCTGCTCCAAGCGCGCTCGCACTGGCGAGGCGCGCGAGGCGACCCGCAACCCAGTCGTCGATCGCGTGGGCGTCGAGTTCGAGCTTGGCCGCCCTTCGAGCCAGGCCCTCGGCGATCCGTGCATGCCCGCGCTCCCGCGCGGCCTCGTCGATGTCGTACAGGCGAACCACGTCCCCGGCCTCGAGCGCAACCTGGGCGATCCCCGCGCCCATCGTCCCTGCGCCGATGACAGCAATCACGTCGTTCACGTACGGGCAAGCCTAGACGCTCGCCGCGCGCTCCGCCCCTTGCCCCCGGGCG
>JANNUK010000601.1:0-2657 GCA_031395155.1 Chloroflexota bacterium
TTCGATGGCCGCCACGCCGATCCGCGTGCGGCCGGTCGAGGCCATCCTCGAGGGTGCCCGACCCACGCCGGAGACGGCCGACGAGGCAGCGGCGATGCTGGCTGCAACGCTGCAGCCGATCGACGACGTCCGCTCGACCGCCGACTATCGCCGCATGGTGGCGGCGCGGGTCCTGCACCGGATCCTGCGCGACGCCGGAGGCTGGTAGCCGGCTCATGGGGAACGCGGAGCTGCCGGCCACGCCGGCCACGATCGAGGCTCTTGACGCGCTCGATGCCGAGGCTTGCGCAGCCGCCCTCGCGCCGCTGTTCGAGGGGGCGCCCCGGTTCCTTGCTCGCCTCGCGGCCGCGCGGCCGTTCGGATCCTCGGAGGTGCTGTTCGAACAGGCTCGTCAGATCGCCGCCGCAATGCCCGAGGACGAACAGATCGAGCTGTTCGACGCACACCCCCGGCTCGGTGCGCCCCCGGGAAGCGTGTCCGCGATGTCGTATCGCGAGCAGGGCTACCAGGTCGACGCGGCGGACGCGGCGTTCGAGGCCGAGCGATCCCGGATCGCCGCCGAGCTCGGTGAGCTCAACGTCGCGTACGAGGCGCACTTTGGGTTCCGCTATTGCGTGTTCGTGGCCGGTCGTTCGCGCGCCGATCTGGTTCCCGGCCTTCGGGCCGCCTTCGAAGCCTCACGCGAATCCGAGATCCGGCGCGCGCTGACCGCCGTCGTCGACATCGCCGCCGATCGCTATCGAACGCTCACACGGGAGGCACGCGCTTGATCGAACTGGGAGCCAATCGCTACGGCAAGGGCGGGATCCACATCGTGCGCGTGGATCGGAGTCGCGAGCCCCACGTGGTTCGGGACGTCTACGTCAGCGTCGCCCTGGAAGGTTACTTCGAGGCGGCTCATCGGGACGGCGACAACGCGCTGGTCGTGCCGACCGACACGATGAAGAACACGACGTTCGCGTTGGCCCGCGATCACCTCGACGGCTCCATCGAGGCCTATGCGATCGCCCTGTCCGGCCACTTCCTCCAGTTCCCGCAGGTGTCACGGGCGACGGCGACCGTCCGCGAGGTCTCGTGGCTTCCGCTCGAGACGTCGTCGGGGCCGTCGGACCACGGGATGGTACGCGACGCGTCGATGACGCGGACGACGGTGGTGGTCTCGGATCGGGACGGCGCCCGGGTTCGCTCCGGCGTTGAGGACGTGGCGCTCATGAAGACGACGAAGTCCGGGTTCTCGGGTTTCCCGCGCGACCGATTCACGACGCTGCCCGAGGCCGACGACCGGATGATGGTCTCGAAGGTCAGCGCCTCGTGGGCGTACGGCGATGGAGCCGGAGATTGGGATCGGCTCCACCGGCGGGCCTGGACGGCGCTCGTCGACACGTTCCACGCTCACTTCAGTCGGTCGCTCCAGGCGTCGATCTGGCTGATGGGCCGCGCGATGCTCGAGCGGGTCGCGGAGATCGACGAGGTCTCGATGTCCTGGCCGAACCTCCACCACTGGATCGTCGACCTGTCGCCATTCGGGATCGACAACGACAAGGTCATTTACCACGCGACCTCCGAGCCGTACGGAATGATCGAGGCGACGGTCCGCCGCTCCGACCTGGGCGGCTGAGGCAGCGTGATTCAGGTGCCCGAGCCGGCGCCCGAGCCGCGGCCGAGCCGGCGCCGGAGCCGCGGCCGAGCCGGCGCCGACCGCCCTGTCGCATCTGTTCGTCCACCTCGGTCGGTCGCGAGTCGCGCGGCGCGCTCTCCACGTTCGCCGAGCGGCCATGTCTCCCAGTCAACATTTCGAGGTCGAAGGACCTCGGATCGACCCGGCCAGCGACCGCGGCGTGTTCTTCGAGCGGCCATGATGACTCGGAGTCATCGAATCGAGCAGAACGGGGGCCGTGGGCGCGATGCGACCCGCCTCGGCACCGATCAGATGACTGGCAGGCAACGAAGACTCGGGATCACGACACCGTCGGCCATGCAGCGGCCGCGAGCCCTTCGCCGGGCCGCCGTCGGTTCGGACGCGTTTGTCATGGGGTCGGGCTAGCATGGCCCGATGAACGAGTCGACGACGAGCAGCCCGGCCGGTCACATCGTGGCGCCCGAGGGCGTGGATATCGCTAGCCATGACGTGCCCGGCCTCGCCGAAATCCTCTCGCCGGAGGCGCTCGCGCTTGTTGCCGAGCTGCAGCGGCGATTGGGGCCGCGTCGGCAGGAGCTGTTGGCGACGCGGGCAGCGAGGCAGGCACGGTTGGACGCCGGCGAGATGCCCGACTTCCGCGCCGACACGCGCGAGATCAGGGAGGGAGACTGGCGGGTCGCGCCGGCACCCGCGGACTTCGACGATCGACGGGTCGAGATCACGGGCCCGGCCGAGGCGAAGATGATGATCAACGCCCTGAACTCGGGGGCACGCTGCTTCATGGCCGACATCGAGGATTCGCTTTCGCCGACGTGGGAGAACGTCGTCGGGGCGCAGCTCGCGATCCGCGACGCCGCCCGGCGGACCCTCGCATTCACCAGCCCGGAGGGCAAGGAGTACCGGCTCGGCGATCAGCCCGCAACGTTGGTCGTTCGGCCGCGTGGCTGGCATCTCGAGGAGCGCCACGTCCTCGTCGACGGAGCGCCCGTGTCCGCCTCGCTGTTCGACTTCGGCCTGT
>JANNUK010000016.1:0-6082 GCA_031395155.1 Chloroflexota bacterium
GTGATCGTCGTGTCGCCGTCCAGCGAGGCGCCCGTGAGTTCCCGATACGACGGGCTGGCCGTCACGGTGAAGTCACGGACATTCCGCGACCCGAAGGTCTGGGTCAGCCCACCGGCGCCGCTCGGCGCGCCGATGCGTTCGCCCGTGGTCGCCAGGACCATCGGTCGATCCATGGTGATTCGAACCACGACCCGCGGGCTGACGGCGGTGACGAACGGGTCGCCGTGGTTCGGCCGGTCGAAGGGAACATCCCGGCTGAGCCACGGCAGCCAGCGGTAGGCATCGATGATCCCGTTGGCCCTGGTGAACAGCCAGTCCGACCCGCCCGTTCCGCTGCGCAGCGTGGACCGAAACGCGATGCGCACCGTCGCGGATGCGCCTGGCTCGAGGCCGCCGGGAAGGGGCACCAGGAGCGTCTGATCGTGAAGCTCGACCTCGACCGGCATGCCGTCGACGGTCGCAACGTCGAGCCGGAGGTTGCCAAGGCGCGCGGCAATCGTATTCAGCTCCAGGCGATCCACGCGGGGTCCCGCGGTTTTCGTAATGTTGATCGTGGCGTCGACGTCGAGACGCCGGGCGCCGTAGTCGAGTGCCAGGTCGACGTCGTAGGACGCCGACAGGTCAAGGCTGCTCGCGGTTCCGGGCGCGGACGGCGCGGGGGTGACGACGGCCGCGGTCGCCGACGGAGTGGCGGTGGGCACCGGCGTCGCTGCGGGGGACGGTGACAGGGTCGGCGAAGGCGCTACCGTCACCGTGGGCGGCGACGTACTGGCGGTCGGGTCGCCACTTGGCGCCGAGCCGATGCCCGGCCCACCCGGTCCGGCTGGCCAACGTCCGGCGAGCGCCAACCCGACCACCACGAGCGCGATGGTGGCAAGACCGGCGATGACGACAGGCAGTCGGCCGCGAACCATGGTGCCGATGCTACGCGCCGGCGGCGATGCGTATCCTTCGGCCATGAGCGACGCACAGGATTCGGGCCAGGCGCTCGTCGCGGCGATCCGGACGGCACTCCCCGGCGTTCGCCTCCTGACCGACGAGATCGACCGCGAGTCCTACCGACACGACGAGACCGCCTACATGGAGGCCGGCCTTCCCCTGGCCGTCGCCCTGCCGACGACGACCGACGAGGTCGCAGCGCTCGTTCGCCTCGCCGCCGAGCATCGCGTGCCGATCGTGCCGCGTGGGGCCGGGTCGGGGCTGTCCGGAGGGGCCGCCGGCATCGAGGGCGCCCTCACGATCGCGCTGACGGCGATGGACCGGATCCTCGAGATCGACCACCCGAACCTGTGCGTCGTGACCCAGCCGGGAATCCTCAACGCGGCACTCAAGGCGGCCGTCGCGGCGGAGGGGCTGTTCTACGCCCCGGATCCGGCATCGATGGACATCTGCTCGATCGGGGGGAACCTCGGGACGAATGCCGGCGGGCTGTGCTGCGTCAAGTACGGCCAGACGCGCGACAGCGTCCTCAGCCTGGAAGTCGTCCTCGCCGACGGGAGCGTCATCCGGACCGGCGGGAAGAACATCAAGGACGTCGCCGGGTACTCGCTGACGCACCTGTTCGTGGGCAGCCAGGGCACCCTCGGGATCATCACCGAGGCGACGCTGCGGTTGCGTCCGGCACCGCCGCCACGCTCCACGCTTCTCGCGTTCTTCGCCACGCTCGATGCGGCCGGCGACGCCGTCGCCCGCATCACGGCCAGCGGCCTGGTGCCGGTCACGCTCGAACTCATGGACCGGGAGACGATCCGCGCCGTCGACGACTGGCATCAACTGGGCCTCGATCGGAACGCGGCGGCGATGCTGCTGATCGAATCTGACGCTCCCGGGGCGGGTGCCGTTGCCGAGCTCGACGCCGCCGAGGCGGCCTGCACGGCCGCCGGAACGACCTCGACCATCCGCTCGGCCGACGCCCAGGAAGCGGACTGGCTGCGCCAGGCGCGCCGCCTCGCGCTGCGAGCGCTGGAGCGGCTGGGCACCGTCCGGATGGAGGACGTGGGGGTGCCGCGATCTCGTGTGCCAGATCTCCTCGTGGCGATCGAGCGGATCGCTGCCGCCCACGGGGTCCGCGTCGCGACGTTCGGTCACGCGGGCGACGGCAACCTCCACCCGAACTTCATCTTCGATCGCGACGATCCGAACGCGGCGACGCTCACGCACAAGGTGCGGGACGAGATCTTCCGGGCAGCGCTGGACATGGGTGGGACGGTCACCGGCGAGCACGGGATCGGTGCCGCCCGGCGCGAATGGCTGCCGATCCAGCGCGGCGAGGACGCGGTCCGAGTGATGCGTGCGATCAAGTCCGCCCTCGACCCGCTGGGCATCATGAACCCGGGGCGGGTCGTCTAGAGGCGGTACCGAACGCGGCGACGTCAGGCTGGAGAAAGCGGCCTGTCACTCGACGGCAGGCGGCGGCAGGGCCGTTCGGCACTACCGGTACGGAAGGCAGACTCGCCACGATGCGCCCATCGTGATCGCATCGGCCCAGCGAACGTTCGCCGCCCGGCTCCGCACCTTCAGGCGGATCGGCGTTCCGCGGGCTGTCGGCGCCCTGTGGGAAGCCCTGCCTCCCGGCGGGCGAGTTGCCTTCGCGGGGGTTGTTGCATCGGCTGCCATCGCCGTCGCGCTGGGGCTGTTCATCAACGTCGAAATCAGGCGTCACTTGCTCGCTGCCGAGGGCAGGGGCCTCCAGGCGGCTGTGGCGGCGCTAGCGCCCTCGCTCCCCGTCCTTGCCGGACAGCCCCTGTCGGCGGCGGAGATCGAGGCGACCGACCGCCTCGTCGATCGGGCCCTGCTCGACGCCGATCACGTCCGCGTGAAGCTCTGGTCGCTCGACGGAGTGGTCCTTTACTCCGACGCGCGCGACCTGATCGGCCGGCACTTCCCCGACGTGCGGGCGAGCATCAATGAGGTCGTGGCAGGCGGCGTGAAAGTCGAGGTGACCGACCTCGGCGATCCCGAGAACACGCTCGAGCGGGTCTACGATCGCCTCGTCGAGTTCTACATCCCGGTCCGGGACCAGTCCGGGCAGACGCTGGCGGTCTTCGAGATCTACGAGGACGTCACGTTCATGGAGGGCGCCCTCAGCCGGATCACCTTCGCGACCTGGCTGGCGATCGGGTCCGGGGTGACCGTGCTGCTGGTCTTTCTCGTCACTCTCGTGATGGCATCGGTGCGGTCGATCAGCCGCGACCGGGCGGTCGCCGAGGGCCGCGCGGAAGAGCTCGCCGTCCTCGTCGGCGCGGCGGAGGCGCTGGCCTCGTCGCTTGAACCACCCGAGTTCTTCGCCCGGCTCGAGGCGCGAGTCCAGCGCGCCCTCGGCCTGTCGCGGATCTCACTTGAACCGGCGCCCCACAGTAAGGCTGGGATGTTCCAGCATCGACTCCGCGACGGCTCGTGGCTCGTCGCCGAGCGCGAGAAGCAGCTGCTGAGCCACGATGACGAGCGCATCCTCCGCGCCGTGGCGAACAGCCTCGACGCCGCGCTGGCGAACGCGGCCCTGTACGCTGAGGTACGCGATGCGGCCCTGGCGCGCCAGAACCTGCTGCGCAAGATCGTCGAGGCCCACGAGGACGAACGCCGCCTCCTCGTCGGCGAGCTCCACGACACGCTTGCCGGTGAGCTCATCCGGATCCTGTACGGGATCCGCGGGATCCGCGGGATCGCGGCTCGCGGCGAGGCCTTCACCGAGGAGGCACGCGAGGAGCTGGCCGCGCTCGAGGGTCTGGTGGGCGACGCGGAGCGAGAGCTGCGGGCTTTCATGAATCGCGTCCGGCCGATGGCACTCGACGAGGTCGGCCTGTCCGCGGCGCTTCAGGATGCGGTCGCGCGCTTCGGGCAGGAAACCCGGGTCGCGGTCGGGGTGCGCGTGCTCGGGAAGCCGGACCTGCACGCACCCGAAGCCCAGCTGGTGATCCTCAGGGCGACGGAGGAGGGGCTGCTCAACGTCCGCAAGCACGCCGGAGCGACGCGCGTCCGGGTCGTCGTCAGATCGGACGATCGCGCGATCCGCCTGTCGATCGACGACGACGGCGTCGGATGGCGCCCCGAGCGGCCCGCAGGCGAGGGTCGCGGCCTGGGCCTCGCCTACCTGCGCGAACGGGTGACCGGGTTCGGCGGCACGGTCCGAGCCGAGCGGAGCCGTCTTGGTGGGGCCAGACTCGTCGTCGAGATCCCCGGGAGGCCAGGATGAGCGATCGGCTCCGCGTGCTCGTCGCGGACGACCACGAGGCGGTGCGCCAGGGCCTGCGCTGGATGCTGCGCGGGGACGCCACCGTCGAGATCGTCGGAGAGGCCGGAAACGGGCAGGAGCTGCTCGATCTGCTCGATCGTGTCGAGTGCGACGTGGTCCTGCTCGACCTGACGATGCCCGGAACGAGCGGCCTGGATGTCCTCGCCGCGCTGAACGACACGGGTCGCACGGTCCCGATTGTCGTCCTGACGATGCACGATGACGCAGGTCATGTCGATCGGGCGCTGTCGCTGGGCGCGTCCGGGTACCTTCTCAAGAGCGCTCCCACGGACGATATCCTCAGGGCACTGATGGCGGCAGTCTCCGGCGGAGCCTACGTCCAGCCGGAGCTGGCGAAGCCCCTGCTCGCGCGCCACGTCGTCGCCGGTAGTGGCGACGTCGACGAGCGTCCGATCCAGCTGACGCCACGCCAACTGCAGCTCCTGCGCGCCCTCGCGGCCGGTAGCGCGAACAAGGAGTTGGCCCACGACCTGGGGATCTCGGAGTCGACGGCAAAGGGGTATCTCAAGGAGCTCTACGCCAAACTGGGTGTCACGTCTCGCGCAGGGGCCGTTGGCTACGGGATGCGCCACGGGTTGATTCGATGAGCGAGCGCGAGGCAACGACCGCCGTACGCTCGTGACCGCGCCCGGGGGGCGCCGCGCGTCGCAGCGTCCCCGGCGGCGTCCCAGCCAGGGGTGTTTTCAGCTCGACGGGAGCACGATGAGCGTCCCGGTCATGGCCGGACGGTGCAGGTCGCACACGATCCTGAACACGCCGGGCTTGTCGGCCGTGAAGGTCACTGTCGTGAGCTGTCCGCGCTTGACATCGAAGCTCACGTCGTACCCCTCGATACGCGTTGGGTGCGAGGCGCCGTTGACGCCGAGGACCTCGAACGTGACCTTGTCGCCCTTGACCACGGTGATCTCGCTCGGGAGCCAGCGGTACGTCTCGACCGTCCATGAGCCCGTGTCGTCGGGCTCCTTGAGAATGTACGCACCGCCCGGCGGTAGCGGCGCCGGGAAGGGCTCCTTGTCGACTGTGGTTGACCCCTTGGGCTCGATCGGCGCGAGATAGATCGTCCGCTCGCCCGGCTCGAGCCGGGCTTCGGTCGCGCCCGCGCAGGCCGCGAGAACCAACGCGAGGATGGCGATGCCGGCGGCCACGCGCGGCTGGATCGGCGTCTTCATGACTGCTCCTTGTGCTGGACCGTGGTCTCGTGCGCAGAGACTCCGTGCGCGAGCGTAGGCGAGGCCGGCTGCCGCGCCCAGCACTCGTGCGGGTGGGATCGACCCCCTCCTTCGGCTATCGGGCCGAGCATGCGTCGAACGTGCCAAATGGCCTGCGTGGCTCAGACCATCGGGCACCGAATGAGGGGGCTCGCCTGGCCGGACGGACGGGTTGGCGTGGAGGCTCCGATCCGGGAGAGTCCTGGATAGGCCGGCGCCCCTGCCACGTAGGCGTGCAGCCGGGACATGAGTCGATGAGGAGAAGAGAACATGAGAACGACCTCGCGCTCGCGACTGGCGGTCGGGACCGTCGTCGCCGCGTTGCTGATGACGGTCGCACCGCCGTTCGCGCGGCCTGCCGCCGCGGCGACGTTCAACGTCCAGCTGGAACCCGTCTCCGGCGATCGGTTGTTCGCCCCACAGAACCTGGGCAATATCAACCAGGGCGACACGATCGTCTGGCAGAACGTCAACGGGACCCACGACGTCGTCTCGGCCAACATCCCCGCGGGCGCCACGGCGTTCGCGTCCCCGATCCTGACCGGCAGCGCGACGTACGCGCGGGCGTTCACCATCGCCGGCGCGTACCGCTACTACTGCTCGCTCCACGCGAACGCGTCGG
>JANNUK010000017.1:0-7565 GCA_031395155.1 Chloroflexota bacterium
CCTCGTCTTCCAGGATTCGAACACGCAGCGTTCGGGTGTGACGGCGACGGTCTTCGAGGAGGTGGCACTCGGCTCGGTCAACCTCGGGCGGCCGGTCGCGGAGACGGTCCGACGAACGCGCGACGCGATGGTGACGCTGCGTGTTCGAATCCTGGAAGACGAGGCCGACGCTGGCGGCGAGCTCATACGTGGGGCGCCCGACGGTCGAGACGCCGTCCAGGAGCACCTCGCCCGTCAGGGTCCCGCCGATCGAGGCCGGGGCAAGTCCGGCGGCCACGAGGCACAGCGTGGACTTGCCGGCATCGTTGCGACCGACGAGACCTACGATGTCCCCGGGCGCGATCTCGACATCCAGGTCCTGGAGGACCTGTCGGGCGTATCCGGGATAGCGGTACGAAACGCCGCGCATCGACAGCATGGCGGCCTACAGCGGCGCGGGCAGCGAGCCGGTCACGCGGCCGGCCGCGACGGCAAGGAAGGTCCCGAGGAGCAGCCAGCGAACGAACCGCTGCCGCCCCGAGTCGGGGAGTGTCCACAGCAGGTCCCGCCGCCCCGGCCGCCCAAAAGCCCGGACCTCCAGTGCGAGACTCCGCTCCTCGACCTCCGTCAGCGATGACAGGATGACCGGCCCGACCAACGGCATGACCCCGCGGACCCGGGCGCCGAGGCTGCCCTCCGTGTCGAGGCCGCGGGCCCGCTGCGCGGCCTGGATGGTCCTGGCGCGCTCGATCATCGCGGGGATCGTCTCGAGGGTCGCCGCGGCCGCGAACGCGACCCTGGGCGGGACGCCGCGTCGCTCGAGGTCCACGACGAGTGCCCGCGGGTCGGTGGTCAACCCGAACAAGCCGAGGGCCATCGCGATGACGAAGAGGCGCACGATGATCTGCGCCGCGAAGTCCACGCCCTCGAGCGTCGCGTCGAACGGCCCGATCACGAACAGCACCGTCTCGCCGGCCCGCGTGAACACCGACACGAGCGCGACCGAGATCGCGATCGGCAGGCTGATCAGCGCGGCGAACCGCGCCAGCCGACCCAGCAGTCCGGCCGCGATGGCACCGGGCACCACGCCCAGGACCAGGATCGCGAGGGGGCCGACGTAGCCGCCCAGGACGAAGGCCCCCAGCGTGGCCATCGTCGCGGCGGTGGCCTTTGTCAACGGGTTCAGCCGGTGATAGGCGGTCGGCGTGGCCGGGGCGAGCCCGGCGAGGTACGCCGCATCCGCCTCCGAGAGCTGGGCGGCCCCCGGCGGCGGAGCGGTCGTTGCGTCGTCGATGCCGTCAGTCCTCCGCCGTGCCGACCGCTCGCTCACCCTGTGGGAACCGGGCGGTGAACCGCCGCGAGAGTGTTCCGAGCAGCGCGAACACGACGATGTATGTCAGCGTCTTGTCGATGGGATCCTGAATCAGCCCTTGCTGGAAGACCGCTTCAGTGAGCGTGGAACCGGCTTGCTGGAACGCCGCCACGAGGAGGTCGGAACCGCTGCCGGTGACACCGCCGAAGAAGATTTCCGTGATGGGTGCCGAGATGAGCGCCGAGATCACCCCGCAGATCGCTCCCCCGACAACGATGTAGGCCACCCCCAGGTTGCGCTTCCAGAGGAGCTGGACGATGAGCGCGACCAGGGCGAGGATGAGGATGAGCGCGATCGCGTAGGCCACGATCTGGAAGACCGGGTCGACGGCGGTGAGATCCCCGAAGAACGACAGGCCCTCGGTGTAGAACGGCAGGATGCCGTTGAGCGTCAGCGCGGCGAGGACGACGACCGCGACGATCGTTCCGACGACGAGCTTCGGGAGCGGGGTATTGGGGCGGCTGCGGAAGAAGCCGTAGTAGCCAAAGATCCCGGCCAGGAGGCCGATCTCGGCGGCGACGATCGCGTACGGCCACGCATACGGGCTGCCGAACGGCGTGCCGGCAAGGACGAAGGTCCAGATCAGGTTGGCGAGGAGGCCCGTGAGCATCCCCGGGATGGGGCCGGCCAGGGCGCCGACGAGGATCGTCCCGATCGAATCGAGGTACAACGGGATCTTGAGGGCGGTGCCGACCGTCTGGCCGAGAACGATGTTGATCGCGATGGCGATCGGGATCAGCACGATCGTTCGCGTATCGAACTGCCGCGTGATCGAGTCGAGCCGTCGCGTCTGGAGGTACTCGACGAGGCCATAGACCACGAAGCCGACGAGCAACGCAACGGCGACGATGAGCATGAACTCGTTGGCACCGCCGATCAGTCCGGTGTCGGGATCTGTCGTCAGGTCGAGCGCCCCAACCGACGCAAGCCCGACGACGATGACGACGAGCGTCGCAACGACGCCGATCAGGACCCGAATGAAGCTCCCTGACATACCGCCCTCCTCCTCGTGGTTGTCCGGCTGTCGACCGGCCAGCATCCCTCCACCGTTCAGAGTGCCATGCCGGACCGGGCCGCGGCTAGTCCCCCGATGCGATCAAGCAGTCGATCGAAGAAGGTCGACGCATCCATTTCGACTGCAACGTCGAGGTTTGGGGCCAGCCCCGTGAGACGACGCCAATCTGCCACGGTCATCCCGGCGGTCAGGTCGCCGCTTGTTTCCACGTCGACATGGACGGCCTCGGTGCGCACCAGGGAGCGATCCAGCGCTGCGGCCACGGCCATTGGATCGTGCACGAAGGCGCCGTAGAAGCCGTCATATCGCTCGTGGAATTCCATGTAGAAGCGGAGCGCGTCGGTCATGTAGCGAACGATCGGGTTGTCCGCGCCGACACGTTCCGTCAGGCGACCGAGGTGCGCCGGAAGGAAGGCGCCCTGTTCGGTGACGTCGAGGCCGAGTGCGAGTGGACGTGACACGCCCGGATTCGTGGCCGCGGCCGCGCCCCATGCCCGGAACACGGCCCGGGCCGCGTCGGGGTCGCAATGGATGTTCCACTCCGTTGTGGGCGTCGTGTTGCCGGACGCGCGGTAGGCACCGCCCATGAGTGCGTAGCCGCCAAGCAGTCGGGGCAGGTCCGGCTCACGCTCGAGCGCGATGGCCAGGTTCGTCAACGGGCCGAGCGTGATGAGGGTGATCTCGCCCGGCCGACGGCGGGCCTCGTCGACGATGAGGTCGGGGCCGGATCGCCGGCTGAGCATGCCGCGCGGTGTGGGCAGCTCCGCATACCCGAGGCCGAGCGGGCCGTGCGTCTCGGGCGCGGTCCGGAGTGGACGGTGGAGCGGTTGCTCGCATCCGAGGGCCACCTCCACGTCACCGCGGCCGGCAAGCTCCAGGATCATCTGCGTGTTGCGGGCCGCGGTCGCCGCCTCGGTATTGCCGAAGATGCACGTCGCGGCAACGAGCTCGGCGTCCTCGGACGCGGCTGCGTACAGGAGGGCCAGCGAATCGTCGATCCCCGTGTCGACGTCGAGGATGATCGGCGTGCGCTGGGGCATCTCGGAATGCTACGTCGTTCGGCTGGCCGAAACCGGCCTACCGGGCGACCAGACCCTCACGCGGCGCTGCAATCGGGCTGAACGGCAGGACGAGAACGTACTTGCCCCGCAAACCGCCCCATCCCGTGCTGACCCCGTTGTTGGCGGCGGCCGGGTCGGACGTGGGGGGCAATGTCGCGGCAGGCTCGCCGGGAGGCGTCCTCTCGCTGCCGCGCGGGACGAACTGCTGGCCGACCTCTGTCGGGGTCAGCACCGCACGCGGCTTTGGGCTCGGCCCCCAGGTCTGCGACCCGTACGGGTAGAGCGGGTCCATGATCACGGCCGCGGTGACGTCGAATTCGTCGGTGATCAGCGGATCGGCAGTGGCATGGAAGCCACTCATGACCCAGGCGTGGCGGCCGCGCCATACGAGGAGTCCCACCGGGTGGCCGGTCTCACGGATCGCCGTTGCGGCGACGTGCAGCGCCTCCTCGAGGGTCTCGGTGCCAACCAGGCGATAGGGGCCGGCGCCAAGGAGGTTCAGTCCGGCCGACCAGCCGCGGACGCTCGCGCCCTGTCGCTCGCGCCCGTCGGGCCGGGATCCACTCAGCTCGCGGGCCAGGTCCTGGAGCGACAGCTGCGTGGCCGCCGTCTGGTCATCGGTCGGCTGTGCCATGTTGAGCATCATCTGCATGCTGGCGCCGACGCACTGAACAAAGTTGGTCTGGGCAACGTAGTCGCGCGGCGTCGAGAGGTCGTAGGCGTAGGCAGGCCCGGCGGAACGGACCGTGAAGGCGCCGCCGGACACCGCAAGGAGCAGTCCTGAGAGAGCCAGCGACAGGGAGCGGCGGCTGAGAATCCCGGCGGACATCGTTCCGGCATGCTACCCCGCATCGTCCAGCCTGTCCGTCACGGCGGCAGTCCATCACGCGACCCTCGCGACGTCCTACACTTCGACCACCGATGAACGCGAGCGCGCCAATCCTTCCGCCAGCCACGATCGGCATCCTGGGTGGCGGGCAGCTCGGCCGGATGCTGGGACTCGCGGCGCGCGAGCTTGGCTACCGGGTCGCGGTTCTCGATCCGGATCCGGACTGCCCGGCGGCGGCGATCGCGGATCGGGTCGAAGTCGGCGCGTACGATGACACTGCGGCGGCCCTGCGGCTCGCGGCCGGCGTCGATGTCCTGACCTACGAACTCGAGCATGTCTCTGCAGCCATGGTCGCGACCGTCGCTGAGACGCGTCCGGTCCGACCAGGGATTCGGGCCCTCCAGGTGACCCAGGACCGCCTGGCCGAGCGGGCGTTCCTCGAGGAAGCCGGTGCGGCTGTCGTGCCCTGGCGGGCCGTCCACACCGTCGACGATCTCCGGGTCGCCGCCTCTGAACTCGGCTTTCCGCTGCGGCTGAAGGCATCGACCGGCGGCTACGACGGCCGGAGCCAGTTTCGGATCGCCGATAATACGGCGATGGTCGGGGCCATCGCTCGATTGAACGCCCACCACGGTCAGTCGCTCCTCGCCGAGCACGAGGTCGAATTTGTCGTCGAGTTGAGCGTGGTCGTCGCCCGTGGAGGGGACGGTTCGATGGCCGCCTATCCGGTCGCCCGGAACCGTCATGACGAGGGGATCCTGGTCGAGTCGGTGGCACCCGCGCCTATCGAACCGGCCGTTGCCGATGCCGCGACCGCCCTCGCCCGCCGGCTTGCCGAAGGTGTCGAACTCATCGGGGTCATGACGGTCGAGCTGTTCCTGATGCCGGGCGGCGAGCTCGTGGTGAACGAGCTGGCCCCACGCGTCCACAACAGCGGACACTGGACGATCGAGGCGGCCGTCACGAGCCAGTTCGAGCAGCACGTCCGGGCCATCTGCGGACTTCCCCTGGGGAGCACGGCGCTGCGAGCGCCGGCGGCCACGGTGAACGTGCTCGGGACGGGGGCACGGCGGCCAGCACGCCTCACGGGACTCGAGGACGCCCTCGCACTCGATGACGTCCACCTCCACGTATACGACAAGCACGAGGTTTTTGAGCGTCGGAAGATGGGTCACGTCACGGCCACGGCCGCGACGATTGAGCTCGCGCTGGCGCGGGCGATGGCCGCCCATGCGATGCTGCATTGGTCCGAGGAGAACGCCGGATGACGACGGGTACAGCGGGTTCCGGCTCGGCGCGTCCCGTGGTCGGGGTCGTCGGCGGCAGCCGCTCGGACTTCCCGGTTCTCGAGAAGGCGACGGCCCTGCTGGACATGTTCGAGGTGCCGTGCGAGTTGCGCGTCGTGTCCGCGCACCGGACCCCCGATCACCTCGCCCGTTACGCGGAGGAGGCCGCCGGCCGCGGCCTTCGCGTCATCGTGGCCGGTGCCGGCGGCGCCGCTCACCTCCCTGGGATGCTCGCCGCCAAGACACTGCTGCCGGTCATCGGCGTGCCGATCCCCACGCAGCACCTGGGCGGCCTCGACTCACTGCTGTCGATCGTCCAGATGCCCCGCGGTATCCCGGTCGCGACGGTCGCGATCGGCAACGCCGAGAACGCCGCCCTGCTGGCGATCGCGATCCTCGCCCTGTCAGACCCGGCGCTCACCGACCGGCTGGCCGTCTATCGCGCCGATCAGACGCAGGCCGTCATGGACGATCCGTCGAATCGTCCGAATCCCGACTGATCGACTTGAGCGGCGGGACGGGGTCGGAATCGCGACCAGGGAGCAGGAGGTCAGGCTCACCGATGGCACCGTAACGCTGCGTCTGCGGCGTGCCAGTTCCTCAGTCATCCCCGGTCTCTGACGCGAACTCGGTCACGCTGACCGTCACGTCGCCCGTGCCGCGGACGAGATCCACCGCCACTGGGAGCGTGGCTGCGGCCAATGCGTCGATGAGGTCGTCCGCGTCGGTAACGGCGCGCCCGCCGATCGACACGATCAGATCGCCCTCGCGGATGTCGGCTCGGGCCGCTGGGCCGTCCGTGTCGACGCCGCGAACCAGCACGCCTTCCCGATCCGCCAGGCCGACCGAACGGCGGAGTCGGTGCGCCACCCGCGACGGCACGATCGCGATCCCGAGGCGCCGTCGGCGGGCGGACTCCCCGCGACTGAGTGCGTCCACGCGGGTCCGCAGGGCCTCATCAGCCGGTAGCGCCAGGTAGAAGCCCTCGCCGATCCGGTTCGTGTTGAGGCCCACGAGCCGGCCCTCGGCATCGAGCAGTGGTCCGCCCGACGAGCCCGGAGCAAGCGGAGCGGTGTGTTCCAGCGAACCGGCGATGCGTCGACCCCCGGGCCCGCGGAACGCCCGCGAAACGGCGCTGATCGTGCCGACCGTGACCCGTGTCCCGCCGCCGGCCACCGCCGCCGCGCCGAAGACGACCGCCCCGACGCCCACAGCCGCGCCGTCGGCCCATGCCACGGCCGCGGCCCCGTTCGTCCCCACCTGGACCACGGCGAGGTCACCGTCGAGATCCGCGCCCGCGATCCGACCTCGCTCCGTTCGGCCGTCGGCGAACGTGATCGTGACCTCGCCGCCGCGGAGATTGTGGGCATTCGTGAGGACGAGCCCGTCGCCGATCACGACGCCCGCGCCGCGCAACCGGGAGCCGATCCCGACGACCGATGGGCCGACGGCCCCTGCGACGGCTTCGATCGCCGATTGGAGTTCCTGGATGAGTGTCATTTCTCTCAAGCCCTTCCGTGGCAGGTAGTTACTTGCAAGTCGCAAGTTACTATGTCGAGATGCCGCGCGCAACCCCGCCGTTCGTCGGGTCCGATGCCTCGACTACCATCGGCGCGATGGCTGACCCGACCTCGCCGCTCGCGACCGCCCTCGAGCACGTCGGGGATCGCTGGAGCCTGCTCCTCGTCGAATTCCTGCTCGACGGTCCGCGTCGCTTCGGGGAGCTTCTCGAAGGCGTCGATGGGATCGCCCCGAACATCCTTACGGACCGGCTCCGCCGACTGGAACGCGACAGCATTCTCGTCCCGCGCGCCTATCAGGAGCGCCCGCCGCGCTTCGACTACCGACTCACCGCGGAGGGCCGGGATCTTGCCTCGGCGCTCCGCCTGCTGGCCGACTGGGGTGCCCGTCGGCACGACCCGACCGACACCGGCGATGGCTCCAGCCCGACGCCAGCCCATCACGACCGGTGCGGGACGGCACTCGAGGCCCGCTGGTTCTGCCCGACGTGCGCCGTCGTGGT
>JANNUK010000026.1:0-2194 GCA_031395155.1 Chloroflexota bacterium
GGAGCG
Organism: Chloroflexota bacterium; assembly: GCA_031395155.1. GTDB lineage: Bacteria > Chloroflexota > Limnocylindria > Limnocylindrales > CSP1-4 > CAKKPP01. Next base: position 7 of record JANNUK010000026.1, read on the forward strand.
CGGCCGATCGAGATTCGAGCCCCTGCTCCTTGGCGTAGGCATCGAGGAATTGGACGTCATCGCCGGGTAGGCTGACACTGACCTTCATACTGCGATACTACCAGTGGTAGGGCACGGGTAGCAAGAGTTTGAACCGCACACTCGCCGTAGCCCGACCGCGCCAGGCCGACGTTGCCGTGGGGTCATCGGCTGCTATCTACGTGTTGGGTCGTCACCGGGCGTTCGGCCGGTCTCGGCCGCCTGCCTCCAGCCAGGGTGTGAGTGCAGCCGCGATGAGGTCGGCGGTCTGGTCCGTCGAGCGCGTGCCCGACTGGACCGCCTCGAAGAAAGTCGGGTGCATCGTTGCCCGCAGGATCGCCATTGCGTCCGCCTCATCGGCGAGGGGTCCGAGAGCCTCACGAAACAGGCGATCCCACGTCGCGCCATAAGCCGCACCCGCTTCGACCCACACGCCGGTGACCATCGGCTCGCGCAGCCACATCTTGTACCAGCGCCCCGCCCGGTCGAGGAACGCCCCCGTCTCCCGGCTGAGGCGGGTCAGGCGTTCGCCGATGGTGCTGAGGCCGTTGTAGATCGAGAGGTCCGGAGCCTGCATCTCTGCCAGTGCCCGATCGACGATCGCCCGGTCGAGGTCGTCCCGCGACGGAAAGTGATTGCGAAGGGTGCCCGGTGCCACGTCCGCGCTGCGGGCGACCTGTTGCATCGTCGTTCGCGAGATGCCCAGCTCGATGTACAGGTCGATCGCGGCCTCCACGATCCGCGTCCGCGTGAGGTCCTTCTGCGCGCTGCGTCTGCCGAGCCGGTAGGTCCGCGGCATCCCGTCCCTTTCTATTGGACTAGCGATCGTCGGATGCCCTTGACAGCAACTATTGACTATGCATGATCAGCCAACTAATATCACACTCCAGCGGTACCTGGGCGCGGGGAGGCAGGCAAGCCTGCCCCTCCCTCGCCGAGTTTGGAGGCACCCATGGGACGCTACCGCGTCACCCGGCACATCGGTGCGACGCCCGAGCAGGTATTCCGGGCGTTCACGGCCCCCGCGCTCGTGGCGGACTGGTTGGACGCCACAGCGGTCGAGGACCCTACCGGCCCCCTTGACGTGCCCGGCTCCCAGTACACGCTCATCATCCGCGGGCCGTGGAGATTCCGGACCCTCGTCGTTCGCTCCGAGCCGCCCTGGCTCCACGAGACGGTTCTCAAGGGGCCATTCGGAACGTCAGTGCGGATGGTGGCCACGCTCTCGCCGCGTGACGGGAGCACGGACCTCGACCTGCTGACCGAGTATACGATGCCACTCGGACCGCTCGGGCGGTGGATCGATCGTCGGTGGATCGATCGCGAGCCGCGTCCGACGGCGAACCGCGAGGTCGACCGGCTCGTCACGCTGGTCTCCGGCCCGCGGCCGCTCCTGCGGCACCGGGGGAAGGCCGTCGGGCCAGATGGGCGCGCGCTCGGGCTCGACGACGAGGTAGGGCAGGCGCAGGCGGCGTTCCTGGACCGCGAGGTGGCCGGCTGGTCGAGCCGACGGGTGCGCTGGTCCGGCGGCGACACGCAGGTCATCGAGGCTGGCGCGGGCGAGCCCCTGCTACTGGTGCACGGGGGCATGGGCAACGCCGCCGACTGGGCTCCGCTGATGGGGCGGCTCGCGGTGATGCGACGCGTCATCGCCGTCGATCGGCCCGGTCACGGGCTCGCGAGCACGTTCGACTACGGCGGGGTCGACATCTGGCACCACGGAGCCGCATTCCTTGCAGAGATGGCTGACGCGCTCGGACTCGAGACGGTCGATGTGGCCGCGTGCTCCATGGGCGGCGCGTGGGCGATCGCGCTGGCAGAGGCCCACCCCGAACGAGTCCGCCACCTGGTGCTCGTCGGCGCTCCGGCCGGGTCACAGCAAGCGATGATCCCGCTCAAGATCGGTGTGCTCGCCTGGCCGGTCGTCGGTTCGCTGATCGGCGCCATGGTCCGCCGGGGCTCGCCCGAGGGCACGCGGTCGTTCTGGAAGGGACTGATCGTGGCCCACCCCGAGCGGCTGTCCGAGGAGCTGCTCCGGTTCGAGACACTCGCCGCCCGGCGGAATGTCGGCACCTGGCTCTCACTCGTCCGGAGTTTCGGGTCGGTTCGGGGTCTCCGCCGGCGCTTCCTGATCGACCCGCGTTACCTGGTGGAGCCCCATCTCCGCCGG
>JANNUK010000052.1:0-5657 GCA_031395155.1 Chloroflexota bacterium
CGGGGCTTCGCCGGGCGGCGTATCCGCTAGGCTCTGCGTCCAACCAGCGGAGGCGAGGATCACGTGATCTGCGGCGCATGCGGGGCAGAGAACCGGGCGGGTCAGAAGTTCTGCGGCGAGTGCGGAACAACCCTCGGACAGCCGTGCCCGAATTGCGCCGCCGGGATTCCTGCCGGGCAGAAATTCTGCGGCGAATGCGGCACCGGCGTTGGTGAAGCCATGGTCGGCGGGACGAGGCGGCCGGCGGGAGCAGGATCGGGCCGAGCGACGCGGGGTGCAGGCGGCGGTCCGGCAGCGAGCGCCGGCGCGACCGGTGACGCCGAGGTGGAGCGCCGCCTGGTCACGATCCTGTTCGCCGACCTCGTAGGGTTCACGACCCTCTCCGAGGGCCGCGACGCCGAGGTGGTCCGCGACCTGCTGAGCCGGTATTTCGAGATCGCCTCGGACGTCATCGGTCGCTACGGCGGTACTGTGGAGAAGTTCATCGGCGACGCGGTCATGGCGGTGTGGGGCGCGCCGGTTGCACACGAGGACGACGCGGAGCGCGCGGTGCGGGCCGGACTCGACCTCCTCGACGGCGTCCTCGCTCTCGGGTCCGAAGCGGGAATTGGGGATCTCAAGGCGCGAGCCGGCATCCTGACCGGCGAGGCCGCCGTCAATCTCAGCGCGATCAACCAGGGCATGGTCGCGGGCGATCTTGTCAACAGCGCCTCGCGGCTGCAGGGTGTGGCCGAGCCGGGCGCTGTGCTCGTTGGCGAGGCGACGATGCGGTCGGCGGGCCGAGCGATTGCGTTCGAGGCTGCAGGCGAGCACATCGTCAAAGGCAAGACCTTGCCCGTGGAGGCGTGGCGCGCGCTGCGCGTGGTGGGCAAGGCCAAGGGCGTCGGACGTTCGGATGCGCTGGAACCGCCGTTCGTGGGCCGTGAGACCGAGTTCCGGCTGCTCCGCGAGTTGTTCCACGCCACCACGCGCGACCGGAAGGCGCGGCTGGTGTCGCTCACCGGGCAGGCCGGCATCGGCAAGAGCCGCCTCGCCTGGGAGTTCAGCAAGTACACCGATGGTCTGTCCGATACGCTCTACTGGCACGAGGGCCGCTCGCCCGCCTACGGCGAGGGGATCACGTTCTGGGCGCTCGGCGAGATGGTTCGCAAGCGCGCCTCCCTGCTGGAGACGGACGACGACGCGACCAGCCGGGAGCGGATCGCCGCGACCCTCGACGAGTACGTGCCCGATCCGGAGGAACGCGCGCTCGTCGAGCCGTGCCTGCACGCATTGCTCGGTCTCGGCGACGCGCCCGCCGGTGGCCGCGATCGGCTCTTCGCCGGCTGGAGGACATTCTTCGAACGGGTCGCCGATCAGGGCACGGTCGCCCTCATCTTCGAGGACCTCCACTGGGCCGATGAAGGGTTGCTCGACTTCATCGAATACCTCCTCGAATGGAGCCGCAACTACCCGATCTTCGTGTTGTCCCATGCCCGGCCGGAACTCCTCGATCGGCGATCCACGTGGGGGGCCGGCCTGCGCAACGCCACCGGGCTGGCGCTTCAGCCGCTTGCCGAGGCCGACATGCGCGCGCTCTTGGCCGGCCTGGTGTTCGGCCTGCCGCCGACTGCCGTCGCCACGATCCTCGCCCGCGCCGACGGGATCCCGCTGTACGCCGTCGAAACGGTGCGGACGCTGGTCTCCGATGGCCGGCTCGTTCTCGGCGAGGACGCGATCTACCGGCCGGTCGGGGATCTCGGCCAGCTCCAGGTGCCCGATTCGCTCCAGGGCCTCATCGCGGCTCGGCTCGATGCCCTCGATCCTGCCAACCGGTCGCTCCTCCAGGACGGGGCGGTGCTCGGCAAGACCTTTACCGTGGCGGCGCTGGAGGCGGTCTCGGGCATGACCGGCGAGGCACTCGAGGAGCGGCTGCGGGGTCTCGTCCGCCTCGAGATCCTCGAACTCGACACCGATCCTCGCTCGCCTGAGCGCGGCCAATATGGATTCGTGCAGGGGCTCATCCGCGAAGTCGCCTACGGGATGCTGTCGCGGCGCGACCGGCGGGCCAAGCACCTGGCGGCCGCCCGCCACTTCGAAACGCTCAACGACGAGGAGCTGGCCGGCGCGCTTGCGACGCACTACCTCGCCGCTTATCAGGCGGTTCCCGAGGGGCCGGAAGGGGCAGCGGTCGCGGGCCAGGCCCGGATCACCCTGCGCGCCGCGGCCGACCGGGCGATGGCGCTTGGGTCCCCCGAACAGGCGACTGTCCACCTCGAGCGGGCCCTCGCGATCCCGGGGCTGGCCGCCGAAGATGAGATGGATTTGGTCGGCCGTGCCGCTGCCGCGGCCGAGAACGCGGGTCACTACGACCGTGCCGAGGAGCTCCTCGAGCGCCTGGTCGAACACCGCCGCGCCCGCGGCGAGTTCGAGCGGCTGGCCGTCGCGCTGGCCAGCCTCGGTCGTGCCCAGTTGAGCGGCGCGCGGAACGAGAGTGCTGTCGAAACCCTCGAGGCCGCGCTGGTCGAGGTCGCGGAGGCCGGGGAGCCGGCCCAGGTCGGCTTGCTCGCGCCCCTTGCCCATGCGCTGCTGCGCCTGTCGAGACTGGAACGAGCTCTCGAGATCGCGGAGCGGCTCCTGCCGATCGCCGAGCGGCACCGCCAGATGGAGCCCTTCGTTGAGGCCCTCATCCTCAAGGGTGGCGTCCTTCAGCAGGTGGGCCGAACCCTCGAGGCCAGCCTCTTGCTCGATGGCGCACGACGGTATGCCGAGTCCGCAGCATCCGAGCGCCTCGTCATTCGGGCCGTCATGAATACGGCGATCATGGCCCTCGAGGAGGACCCTCGCGGAGCCGTCGAGATGCTCAAGTCGGCCATCGACCGGGCGCGTCGCGCCGGTATCCGGAATCTGCTGGTCCTGTGCGTCCTGAATGCTGCGGAGGCCGCGCTCCGCGTCGGGGCCTGGGACTGGGCGATCAGCCAGGTGGACGATGTTCTCGCCCTGGGCCTCGAGCCGGCCGACCGTCGAGCGCTCGCGGTCACCCAGTCCTGCTTCGCGAATCTCCGCGGACGGCAGGATCCCTCGACCGAAATCGAACTCGACGAACTGCTCGAGAGCTCCGGTGACGGCGTGTGGCTCCAGAGCCTCAAGAACGACGTCGCCGTCTTCCGTGCGTTGCGGACCGCGGACGTGGCGACCATCCGCGAGACCTCCCTCCGCACGGCGCGCATCGACACCCTCAATGCACCGTACAACTACGAGCGAGCTCTTCGTGCCGCCCTCTGGATGGGCGATCCGGTGGGAGCCCGCGAGATCTTGGCAGAGATCCGGGCGACCGGGCGACGCGGTGCCGTCCTCGACGCGGCGACCGCAGGGCTCGACGCGGGGCTGGCGGCGCTCGAAGGCCGCCGAGCCGAATCGATCGTGGGCTATCAGGCGGCGCGATCGGCCTTGTCCGACCTCGGTCTCGAGTTCGATCTGGCAATGCTGGAGCTGGACGCCTGCCGCTTCCTGGGCGCGGATACCGCGGAGGGCCGCGCGGCCGCCGACGTGGCGCGCGCCCTGTTCACCAAGCTCGGTGCTGCGCCCCTGCTGGGGCATCTCGAGCGCCAGGTGGCGCGCGCCAGGGATGCGAAGGTCGGCCCGGAGGACGACGTGAGATCGGCTGACCCGGCGACGGCCATGAACGCGGCGAGCGCGGCCACGGCGGGCGTCGCCGGGTCGATGAGCGGATCGGACGGCTGATCACGGGGGCCTGGCGGTCGGGGACTCCCCGACTCAGGCCAGGTCGCGGCGGAGCGCCGAGCGAGCCGCGTGCGAGCCGCTCATCCCGTGGACACCGCCTCCCGGCGGTGTCGATGAAGAGCACAGGTACAGCCCGCGACCCAGGTGGTAGGGGTCGAGCGTCGGTGACGGGCGGAAGATGAGCTGGCGCCAGTCCTGGATCCCGCCGTTGATGTCGCCACCGACGTAGTTCTCGTCGTAGCGCTCCATGTCGGTCGGCGACCAGGTCCGGCGCGCCAGGATCAGGTCACGGAATCCGGGGGCAAAGCGCTCCACCTGACCTTCGATACGGTTGGTCATGTCGATGGCCGAACCGTTCGGGACGTGGCAGTACGCCCAGGCCGTGTGCTTGCCCGTCGGTGCCCGGGTGGAATCGAACAGCGTTGGCTGGACGAGCAGCACATACGGTCGCTCCGGGTGGCGGCCGGCGTTGACCTCGGCCTCGGACGCCGCGATCTCATCGAGCGTACCGCCGAGGTGGACGGTGGCGGCGCGGCCGACATCGGGAGCCGTCCAGGGGATGGGGTCGTCGAGCGCCCAATCGAGTTTGAACACGCCCGCGCCGTAACGGAAGCCTTCGAGTCGTCGGCGCGACCCGGTCGCGAGACGATCGCCGGCGATCGACACGACCTGTCTCGGGGTCAGCGCGAACAGCACGGCCCGCGCCGGAGGAAGGTCGCTCATCGAACGGACGGGGTGGCCCGTCACGATCGCGACACCGAGGTCGGAGGCCTCGGCGATGAGCGCATCGGCGACCGCCTGTGAGCCCCCCCGGGCGAGTGGCCATCCGTGGGCATGGGCGACGATCGCGAGCACCAGCCCGAAACTCGCCGACAGCGGCGCCGTCAACGGGAGCATCGAGTGCGCGGAGATCCCGGCGAAGAGCGCCCGCGCGCCCTCGCCGGCGAAGCTTGAGCGTGCAAGGCCGCGAGTGGATCGCAACGCCGGGAAACCGAACCGGGCCAGCAGAAGGGGGTGGCGCGGGACGTGGGCGACGGGGCCCAACAGCTCCGGCATGAGGCGCTCGGCATCCCCGACAAGGGCACCGAACAGGCGTCGCCAGGCACGGCCATCCGGTCCGAGTGCGTCTGCCGTGGTCTGGACCGATCGTTCGAGGAGGGCGCAACGATCGCGACCGAGGGGATGGGCCACCGGCGCATCGGAATGAACCCACTCGACGCCGCGTGCCGCCAGGTCCACCGTGCGCAGGAACGGGGACGCCAGCGCCACTCCGTGAATCGCGGAGCAGGGATCGTGGATGAAGCCGGGCAGTGTGAGTTCCGCCGAGCGCGACCCGCCGCCCGCGGCCGGCGCAGCCTCCAGGATCGTGACGGAACGGCCGGCGCGGGCCAGGGTGATGGCGGCCGCGAGGCCGTTCGGCCCCGCCCCGACGACGATCGCGTCGAGGTCCGCGGGCCGTGCCGGCGCGCTCATCGAAGCCTGGGCCTCACCCCCGGCCGGTGAGCTTGCGGATCGGCGCAGTCAGGGTCCGGCGTGCGGACCGGATGGTCGCGCTGTTGCGGATGTTGCGCCAGTAGCGCCACTGGCGATTGCGATCGATACACACGACCTGCGTGTCGATCGCCGGTGCCGCGACCCCGACGGCGGTCGCGAGGTTGCGCAGGGTCGCCTCCCAGAACCGGTCGTTCTGGCGGTTGCCGCCCAGCAGGTAGGCCAGCTCGTCGAACGGGTCGGACGGTCGCTCCAGGGCCTGCGCCTGGGCGACGGTCACGTCCCCGTCGCGCCGGGCGGAGAAGGTGATCCATGCCGACAGGATATGGCCTTCGGGGGTCATGAACGTGAACGACTCGTCGTCTGCGTAGAGGACGAGCACGCCGGTGGAGAACCTGACCGGCGCCCCGGGCAACGGCGCGATCTCGAGGAGGACGACCTCG